>DASTZJ010000383.1:0-3060 GCA_035764345.1 Candidatus Udaeobacter sp. | reverse complement strand
GTACGCAAGATTGGCCAGTAAATAAAGGAGGACCACGCTGCCGCAGCCGACCACCAGCGCGCGCACAAGATTTTTTCCCGGATCGCGTATTTCGCTGCCGATAAACGTGACATTCGTCCAGGCGGTTTGCGCGAAGAGCGGACCAACCATCGATCTGCCAAACAGCATGGCGAGAGCGAGGCCACCGACGAATGTGAAGCCGGGCTGCGCGATCTGCGGACTCCAGCCATTGGACCATGAGTCCCACCAGGCCGATCTCAACGCAGCAGAATTGGCATGCCAGCCCAACGACAGGCCGATCACGACCACAGCGGCGAGCGCGGCCGTTTTTGCGAACGTGAACGTGTTCTGGACAATTTTTCCGACTTCAAGCCCGCGCGTGTTCGTCCATGTCAGCAATGCGATTAAGCCAATCGCTACTAATTGTTCGGTGGAAAGACTGATCGCGTAGCCGCCGAATGAAGTCGGCGCGACCAAATAATTGTCCGGCGAAACTGCCGTGACAAAAACACCGAGAAATTTTGCGAATGCAATCGCTACCGCAGCGATAGTCCCGGTTTGAATCACCAGAAATAAAGTCCAGCCGTACAGGAACCCGATGGATTTTCCGTATGCTTCGCGCAAAAAGACGTAAACGCCGCCCGCGCGCGGCATCATGGTTGCGAGTTCCGAGCAGCAAAGCGCGCCGGTAATGGTTAACAAACCAGCAACAGCCCACGCGAGCAGCAACCAGCCTGGCGCACCACTCAAGCGTGACGATTCGGCCGAAGTGATAAAAATCCCCGAGCCGATCATCGAGCCCATCACGATCATCGTGGCATCGATCGGTCCGAGCGCGCGAACGAGACCGGATGATTGGCGGTTGTCGATCTTGTTGCTCACAACAGCGAACTCTGCGGCGCGCTGATTCTCACGCCTTCGTGCTCGAGCTGTGAGCGCAATTCACGCGCGAACTCAACCGCTCCGGGCGTATCGCTATGAACGCAAATTGTTTCTCCGCGGACATCGACATCGCGGCCTTCGACGGAGCGCACCTTGCCTTCGTGCAACATCCGCAGCACCCGCCTGGCAGCTTCCTCTGGATCACGAAGCAACGCATCCGACCGCGTGCGGGGGACCAGCCATCCGTCATTCAGATAATTACGATCTGCGAAAATTTCGCGCGCGATTTGCAGCCCATCCGCCTCGCCTGCGCGCGCAAGCTCGCTCTTGTCCGGCGCGAACAGAATTAGCTTCGGATCGACCGATTCGATTGCGCGTGCGATGGCATCGGCCAGTTCTTGATCGCGGACGGCCATGTTATAGAGAGCGCCGTGTGGTTTAACGTGGTTCGGTCGCACGCCCACAGCGGAGGCAATCGCCTGAAAAACTCCGAGCTGATAAGCCACGGCGTCGAACACTTCTTGATTGCTTACCTTCAGCTCCTTACGTCCAAAGTTTTCGCGATCCCAAAAACTTGGATGTGCTCCAACGGCGACTGCATGCTCCTTCGCCGCAGAAACAGCAGCGTGCATCGTATCCGAATCGCCCGCATGAAAGCCCGTTGCAATATTCGCCGAGCTGATGAGCTCGAACAGTTCCTCATCGTGGCCCGCGCCTTCGCCAAGATCGGCGTTGAGATCGACAACTAGATTCATGAGGTATGTAAGCTGAGTCCAACGCGAAAAAGTTCCAACTGTCGCTCGCGCTCGAGTAAAAGCCGGTGTGCATCAGCCAGCGAGACTTCGGAAAAACGGACATGATCGCCGGCACGAAGTTGTGCCGCAACGCCAAGGTCAACAGTGATCACATGCGCTATTTTCGGGTAACCGCCAATGGTTTGGCAATCTCCCAAAAGTAAAATCGGCTTTCCGCTCGGTGGAACCTGGATTGTACCTGGAGCTACCGCTTCAGAGATTAGATCGATCTTGTCCTTCCGTTTCAGTTCTGGACCTTCAAAGCGCACGCCCATGCGATCGGAATCGGGTGAAACAGTGAACGCTTTGCTCGTTAGGCGTTGGAGCGATGAAGCGTTGAAGCGATTCCAATCGAGACCGCGAATGAAACGCAACGTTGGGTCGGGTTTGACTGGACTCACCCAACCGTGCGGCGCGGTCCACGAACGGATTCTCTCTGTAGCGACGGTCTGCGACCGCCGAAATTCGCCCAAAGGTAACTCATCGCCATCGCGCAAAGAACGTCCTTGGAACCCACCAAAATTCGCGCGCAAATCTGTGGAGCGACTCCCCAGAACAACGGGCACGTCGATTCCGCCAGAAATCGCCAGCCAAAACCGGGAACCAATTTTAGGCTGGCCCAATTTCAACTGTTCACCAGCTTGTAGACGCGCTGCATGGCCGGCTGGCAGTGCAGTCGATCCAAAACGGACATCGAATTCGCCGCCGCACCACGCGACGACACGTTCATCGGTGAACTGCAATTGCAGTCCTCCAAACGTAATTTCGAGTCCGGCTGCACCTTCGTCGTTACCAACAAGGAGATTCGCTACGCGCAATCCGAACGAGTCCAGCGCGCCCCCTGACGAAACACCAAATTCGCGAAAGTCAGTGCGACCAAGGTCCTGCACAGAGGTAAGAAAACCAGCTCTCGTTACAATCGCCGTCATTCCGACCGAAGTGGAGGAATCCCGATGTAAAACCTTAAAGCTGACCCAGCGAGATCCATCAGCCGCGCGAAGTTTACCCTGAGCGAGCGAAGCGAGTCGAACGGGCTTCGCTCGGGATGACAATGCTTCATTGAGTTAGTGTCTCAAATTCATCGCGCGTGATTGAGCGAAAGCGCACGCGATCGCCAGCGCGCAAGAGTGCAGGCGGATTTTTTTCGGGATCGAATAGACGCAACGGCGTGCGACCGATCAGATTCCAGCCGCCAGGCGAACACAGAGGATAAACTCCTGTTTGAGCGCCACCGATCCCGACCGAACCGGGTGGAATTTGTTTTCGCGGCACGTCCCGGCGTGGAGTGGCCAGCTTCTTCGGAAGACCAGCCAGAAATGGAAATCCGGGAACAAATCCGATGCAGGCGACGCGATACTCAGCCGCGCTGTGAAGACGGATGACT
>DASTZJ010000382.1:0-3390 GCA_035764345.1 Candidatus Udaeobacter sp. | reverse complement strand
AGAAGACATCTCCGCGGAGATTGTCGATCTGCGTTCGATTAAACCACTCGATGAAAGGGCAATTTTCGACTCAGTTGCCAAAACCCATCGCGTCGTGATCGTCGAACAGGATCATCCGTTCTGCGGTGTCGGTGCCGAAGTTTGCTACAGGATTCAGAAAAACATCTTTGATGCGCTCGACGCGCCCGTCATTCGCGTATCACAAGAAGACGTACCAATGCCCTACAACGAACGTCTTGAGAAAGCGGTGCTCCCAAACGCGGACAAACTTATCAGCGCCGTAAAACAGGTTTGCTACGCGTAGCCGTTGAAGCGATTAAGCCTTGGAGCGAAGTATTTAGTGACCGCTTCAACCCTTCAACGCTGTAACTGTTCAACGATCCCGCCATGCCGGAAATTCAAATGCCCAAATTGAGCGACACGATGACGGAGGGCACTCTCGTCGCGTGGAAGAAGAAGAAGGGTGACCAGGTTTCGGCCGGCGAGGTTCTCGCGGAGATCGAGACCGACAAGGCAACGATGGAATGGGAATCACCCGAGGACGGAACCCTCACCGAGATTTATGTCCAAGAAGGCGGCAAGGTAAATGTCGGGGATAAAATCGCGTTTATCGGTGGCGAAGGCGAGGAAGCGCCCAAAGAAGAGGAGAAGGAAAAAGAGAAGGAAGAAAAAGAGGAAAAGCCAAAAGCCAAAGAAGAAGAAGAAGAAAAGAAGGAAGAGAAGCCGAAGAAGGCGGAGCAGCCAAAAGAAGAAGAGCCGAAAGCGGAAGAAAAGGAAGAGAAAAAGGCGGCACCATCGGAGGCGGAAAAAAAGGCTGAATCTGAAAAGCCAGCGCCGAGAGTCGAGAAGGCCGAGGAAGCGCGGGTGAAAGCGTCGCCGGTCGCGCGCCGAATTGCGGCAGAGCTCGGTGTTGATCTTTCCAGCGTGAAGGGCACTGGACCGGCAGGCCGCGTGACCGAGACCGACGTACGCGCTGCAGCCAAATCGAAACCCGCTACTCCAGCGCCTAAGGTTCCGGTTGCGGTAAAAGCTGGCGAAAGCGCGCGCATTCAACTGTCCGGAATGCGCAGAATTATTGCGCAGCGACTCGTCGAAAGTCTCGGCCCGGTTCCACATTTTTATCTCGATATCGACATCAATGCCGCGCCGCTGATGGAGGCACGTGAGGAATTGAAGTCGGCGGGCGAAGGTGCGGATGCTGCGAAAATCACAGTAAACGATTTTGTTTTAAAGGCGGCCGTACAAGCCGCAGTCAAGGTTCCGCGAGTGAACGCTTCGTTTGATGGCGATGCAATAGTGCAGTACGCCGACATCGATCTTGGAATTGCAGTCGCGATTGAAGACGGGCTCCTCACGCCAGTTATTCGCGCCGCGCAAAACAAATCGCTGCGCGAGATCAGCGAACTGGCGAAAGATTTAGCGCATCGCGCGCGCAACAAACGGATGAAGCCGGAAGAATTTCAGGGCGGCACATTCACAGTTTCAAATCTTGGCGGCATGGGGATCGACAGCTTCTCGGCGGTCATTAATCCGCCACAGGGTTTCATTCTGGCCGTTGGCAGGATCACAAAAGTCCCTGTAGTGGACGACAGCGACCAGATCATCGCAGGCCATCGGATGTCGCTTACGATGAGTTGCGATCACCGCGTGATCGACGGTGCCCTCGGCGCCGAATATCTGAAAGAGCTGCGGCACCTGCTGGAAAATCCAGCGTTACTACTGGTTTGAATTTCTTGCGGGAACGCGCGAGCGCCAGTCTTAGCGCGGCTGGCCGCATGCGGTGTTTGGATCCCAGTGGCTATCGCGGTCCTGTTTCCCAGGTCATAAAATCGTCGAGCGTTTGCCGGGTCCTATCGACCACGAATTCGACGACGGCTGCGTCGTCAATGAAGCCTAGGAACGGTGTCTTGTCGGGAATTAAGTCGAATGGATCGACCAGATAGTTGAGAGCCGCAACGATCCATAACAACGCATCACTCGCAACCTGATCGTATTCCCCGCGATGGTGCGCACGGACCAAACGCAGCATTGTCTGGAGATAAGGCCAATACTCTTTAAAAGAGTCTTTGGGCACGGCCGCTGCCTTTCTCGCTGCTTCGTTGAAAAGAGTTTGCAGCCTCTCACGATCGTCCACGCAGGACTTTGCATCGGTGAGCGCCCTTGCAAACGCTTCGCTGCGAAGCGCAGGCTTGCTGTACGGGCTGAGTCCCTCAATATTTTTTCGAGTCGACCGCGCTTTGTTCTTGCTACCCGATTTCGTTTTTACGTCTTTCATTGGGCGCTATGAGAGCAGATCGCTGCGCAGATGAGAAGCCCATTCGAGCGGAACGGCCAATCTAATCGAATCGACGGCTACGGTTTTGTTGCAAGAATTAGTGGTGAAGGTCCGGGCGCTTCCACCTTTCGCACCTTTTTGAAACCTGCTTCTTCCAGCCAGTTTTTAATTTCGTTGAAGCTGAAGGTGTCGCCTTTTTCGGTGTTGACCAGCATTTGCACGGCGAACATCAGCGATGGTAGCGGTTTGGTGCGATCGTCATTCACCAGCCATTCTGCAATTGCGATGGTGCCGCCGGATTTTAGCGCGCGGAAAGTTTTCGTGAGCAATTGGCGACTGCGATCTTCGCCTTCGCTATGCAAGATGTGCCCGAGAGTAGCGATGTCGTAGCCGCTGCCAAAATTCGCCTCCAATATATCGCCTTCGACATAATTGAAGCGATCGGCGACGCCAAACTTTTGCGTAATTCGTTTTGTCGTCGGAATCATTCCTGCCCAATCGACTGCAGTCACCCGCACTCGCGGCGATTTTTGGGCAAGGGCAATGCCCCAGATGCCCGAGCCTGCGGCAAGATCGAGCACGCGAAGTTCGTTCTTTGCTTTCGCCAACTTCAGATGATCGCCGAGCTTTTGCGCAGGCGGATAGCTCATCGGGATGATTCGTTCCACGAGCTGACTAAAGAATTCGGTACCTTCGGGCTCCTGGTTCACAGCGACGGCCGGACGGCCTTCGCGAACGATGTCGGACAATCGTAGCCATCGCGAGATGATCTCCGGCGCGATGGTACCAAAAAACCCTGCGTGGGTACCGAGTTTGGTGCTAACAAGAAAGGCTGCGCTTTCCGGTGTGAGCGAATACTTCTCTTGCCTATCTTTTTTCAGAAGATCCAGACCAACGAGGGCATTCATTAGAATCCGTAGAGCGCGCGGCGATGCCCCGGTTTGCTCTGCAACCTCCGGTGATGTCTTCGCTCCGTTTTCCAACGAATCGAAAACTTTATTGCTCACCCCCGCGCTGATGATCAACGGCGGCGCGTAAGCGAAGCTCAGTTCCATCAAACGTTCGGGCGTGACTTGTTTCTTGCGACGAGTTTTCTTGGCCATATCGGATTTGAG
>DASTZJ010000381.1:0-2777 GCA_035764345.1 Candidatus Udaeobacter sp. | reverse complement strand
CGCCAGATCGGCGAGCGCGTCGGCATTTTCTTTCCGGCGCTCGAAGTATTCGGCAAATGCGCGCTCGCGGTCGTCCGGAATTTTGGCCAGGCATTGGTCGAGCACGATGCAATCTTCAAATGCGGCGTTCATTCCCTGGCCATAGAACGGCACAACTGCGTGGGCCGCATCGCCGAGCAGGCAGACCCTGTCACGATAGTACCACGGCTCGCAACGAATCGTCACAAGCGAGCCAGTTGGGTTGTTCCTGAAATCTTCGAGCAGCGTCGGAAGGAGGGGAACGGCATCAGGAAATTCTTCATCGAAGAAGCGCCGGAGATCGTCATCGGTCTTCGTTGTGGCGAAACTGCGCGGGCCTTCGAATTCCCAGAAAAGGGTGCAAGTGAAGGATCCGTCCGGGTTCGGCAGCGCAATCATCATAAAACTTTTGCGCGGCCAAATGTGAAGCGCGTTTTTCTCGATTCGCCACGACTCATCCGGCGCAGGCGGGATCGTTAGCTCCTTGTAACCATGCGCCAGGTAACTCTCGTCGTATTGGAAATTGGCTATTGCTCGCTGCATCGAAGCGCGCACTGCGGAGAATGCGCCATCCACCCCGATCACTGCATCGCCACGCACGGTCAATTTGCCGGTCTCTGTTTCCAAATGGCAGACTGCTTCATCCGGATCGACCTCGGTGCATTTGTGATTGAAATGGACGCGCACATTTGGGTAACGCTGCGCCGCTTCGATTACCGTGGTGTTAAGTGAAGCACGCCCGATCGAGTTGATGCATTTCTTGGGATCAACATCATAAGGCGCGAAATGCAGCGCCCCGGATTTATCGTGAATCATCCGGCCGCGCATTGGGATCGCATGCCGCAACGCTTCGTCAGCGATCCCGATCTGTTCGAGTGCATGAATCCCGCGCGTTGAAATTGCAAGATTAATTGAGCGGCCCCCAACAATGTTCCCTTCGCGCGGATCGGAGCGGCGTTCGTATAGATCGACATCATACCCGCGGCGTCCCAGATACGCGGCGAGCAATCCGCCTGCGAGTCCGCTGCCGATAAGAACAAATTTAGCGGGCATCAGAAAATTCTTAACCGCGGATTACGCGGATATCACGGATATTCAAACCGTGATGTCTGTGTCGCCCCTTCCGAGGCGCATCTGACGACATCAGTCCGTTGCGGTGGCAAACTCTTGGAATGGCGAACTGCGGATCAGTCTGCGTCGCGCTACGGTGTCACCGCCTGCCTTGAATCGCTGTTGCCGCTTCGCTCATCGCGTTCCGAGCTGACTTTGCTGGCTTTGTTATTGGTTGCCATCTTCGCCTTCGGTTTCCCCGGCTCGTAATCCTGCAACCACGCGGTCCATTGCATGTTCTCTCTCCATGCAGTGATCCCGGAATGGCCGTAATGCTGTTCCACTTCGTATTCGTCGTCTTTAACGACTGGGCACCAAAATAATCTGCCGGCCCTGCGCCAGCCATCGAGGATGATGCCGTCCTTGAAAGGTTGGTTACGCGCAGTCACCACCAGGCAATTATTTTCGCTTGATGTGTGATCGTAGGCCACGCCCCAGTGAAGCACTAGCGTTCTGGGCTTGAGTTCTTTCAAACGCGCGCCGATATCGGCCGCCCAATGGCCGCACCAGCCACGCTTCCGCAGGCCGACGTTGACCAGGAAGGCTTGAAGCTCCGGGTTTAGGACGACGTGATAATCGCGTGCGAGACGGCGTGCCGTGGTGTGAGCGGTCACCGATATTTGCTCGGCCTCGGCAGGATCGACGTCAGGCGCAAGCGCGGTGAGCGCCTTGCTCAAATCCTTGATCGATCGTTCGTCTCTCGCCCACGTCGGATGGATCAGAACGAGGAATAAAACAACCCAAAAAAAGCGCCGCATCATTTTCAACATTTTCATCGTCGGTCAGGTTTTTCGCATCTCTCGAGTAGAATTGCAACGATAAGCGCATGCCTGGTCGCAGCTCAGACAGACCAGACTCATTTTCGGCGCATCCCAAGAATGCTGACGAAAAAACTTGAGAAGACCGTTTGGAAGCCTAGGGCAACGAGCGTTGCGCCAGGCACAACCAATCGCATCGTGCGAGCGTAATCCAGGTGGCCAAAGCCGGTGAGCCACCATTGCCAGACTGCGGCCAGCAACAAACTGCTGCCTGCGAGGATCGCGAGGGCTGCTACGACCAGTCCTTTCTCCAAGTTCACCACTTCGAAAAAGCGTTCCAAGTGCCGGTCTGGTGGAAGGAATCCCTCGGTAACTGCGAAGGTCTTGGCAAAAAGGGCGAAGAGAATCCACTGATAGCCGCACAAGATGGCGAGGCTTGCGAACAAGAGAGTATGAGCATCAAAAGTGCTGTGCCCGATCCGCAAGCCCGGCATAGCGACCAGATAACCAAGCAGACCAAAGGCAATAAACGCGCCGCCGGGAACTAGAAACAACCAACGCGGACTGCACATTAGAAAATAACGAAACGTGCGCCAGCCATCCCGAAATGTTTTCAGGTGCGGCGCATGCGATGTGCGTCCGGCGGGGTGCAGGGTAATTGGAACCTCAGCAATTTTTTCGCCGTGCAAGCTGGCTTTAATGATCATCTCCGTAGCGAACTCCATACCCGTGCAACGCTGGTCAAGCCGTTCGTACATAGACTTGGTAAAACCGCGCAGACCGCAGTAAACATCGTTGATTGGCGCGCCGAACCATTTCCGTGCGAGAAAGGAAAAAACTGGATTGCCAATCCAACGATGCAAAAATGGCATCGCGCCAGGGCGAATGGAA
>DASTZJ010000380.1:0-5170 GCA_035764345.1 Candidatus Udaeobacter sp. | reverse complement strand
GACAACTTCGTCAAAATGACGTGGTTGTTCCATTTCACCTGGTCCAAAACGGACCGCTGATTCGTTATGCATTCGCAAATCCCGATGAAGTTTTGCAATTGCGCCTCGGTGAAAACAGCTCGCGCCTTGATCTTGTGACCGACGGTGGCACCGAGCAATTCGCCGCCTCGAAGCTCAACCAAAAAATTCGCGGCACGAGTGTGACCTACGAGGACCTTGCATTTAAATTTCTCTATTGGTCGAGCGCGCGTGTTTTAGGCGAGGAAAATGTTCGCACTCGGAACTGCTGGAAGCTGCAACTGCGCGCGCCCTCGCGAGAGTCGCAGTATTCCAATGTCCTGCTATGGATTGACAAAGCGAGCGGCGCGCTGATGCGCATGGAGGGCTACGATTGGAATGCTCAGCTCGCCAAGCGTTTCGAAGTGGTTTCCGCGCAGAAGATTGAAGGCCGCTGGTTTTTAAAACAAATGCGCGTCGAAGAACTGCAGCCTGGGACTAATCACGTGCTATCGCGAACGTATCTGGAGATTAAGAAGTAAGCGCGGAAGAACTGTAGCAGCCTCTCTGTGAGAGGCGCGACCAAAATGCGCCATTCAACGTCAGCGCCGGCTTCGCACAGCGAAGCGACTACAGCCAAGCGTCAGCGTGCGCGATGCTCGCCGGATTTGGCCCCGCTTACTACCAACCTGCGGCCGAGGAATTCCTTATCATGCAATTCTTCGACCGCGCGTTTCGCTTCCTCAATGGTTTGCATCTGTACAAAGGCAAACCCTTTCGAGCGCTGGTTGTGCCGGTAACTTACGACCTCCGCATTTTGGACGTGCCCGACTCCGTTGAACAATTCAAAAAGATCGCTCTCGGTCGCGTCGAAAGACAAGTTGCCGACGTACAAACGCGGCGAGGTGACTTCAATTCGTTCAGGTTTGCGCGCCGGTCGGGAAGGCTGCGCGCCATTGCGCGCCCCCGCTGCTGCCTTCGTCGTGCCATTTCCGAAAAATGCAGCGATTCGCTGCCAGAACGTCTTTTTTGGCGTCTTTGCTTCTGCGTTTTGCTGGCGCGGGCGCCCGTTGCTCCTGCGTCTGGAGCCGCCGCGCGAACGTGGCGAGCGTCTCCCACTTGAATAAGAGTTCATGTTTATCCTTAGGTTTCATCCAATTACTAAATTGACGGAGCGCATCGAACGATGCACCGTCCGCAGCGCGCCAATCATCCAGAGTCCACTCAAACAATTTACAGGCACTCTGCGACGCCGTTGGAAACTCCGCCTCGTCAAGCCGGGACTGCACTTGTCTTAAACCGTGAGCCGGCGCACTCAACCAACGAAGCAGCCAGGGCGCAAAAGTTCGCGCCGTGGTATCGAAAAATCTGAATCGTCGTAGAAAACGGAGGCTCGGAAGACCGAACAAGAATCCCGACATCTCGGCGAATTATGGCTTAGATAGCGTCCCATTGCAAGTAGGTGCAACGCACTCATTAGCCCGTCGATCTTTAGGGTCAGCCTGAGTGAGCGAATAATCTCCCGGATTTGCGTGCGGTAGACCCTGTAGGCGGGGTGCCTTGCCGGCTTCGCGTCTCGAGATGACAGTCAGCGAGTGATTTGGTCGCGCAGCGAATACGCGCGCGACTTTATGTATTCTCGTGGACGTTCGCCACGAATTGGACGCACAAATGATCGCAGCTCGCGTCGGTTTAATTGTGGCTCGTAGCCGAATTCCGGCATGAGATCGCGGCAATGCCATTCAACCCATCCGATCTCGTCTTCGGACAGTTCACGCTGCCAGCGCGTTGCCGGTTCTGGACTGATCTGCGAAAAGTTGATCCGCGCTGCTGAGTTCCCGCTCCAAAACCGGCCGACTTTTGTCGGTGTCAGCACCGTTTCCCGATCGAAGTTGACCTGTAGGTAAGCGCAAACTTCTTCCATCGTCCTCGCCGGTTCGCAGACCAATCGTTCATACGGCACTACAAGACCCGGAATTTCACCATCACGCACACGCCTCGCCAGCCCGGCAGCGACCAGCCAGTGGGCGATCACGTAATAAGTCGAGAATCTTCCTGTTTGTCGTGTTTTCTCCAGCGCAATTTGCGCCGCAAGAATGGCGCGTGGATCGCGCATGGTGACGAGAATTTTAGCGTGCGGAAAACGCCTCAGAATTTCTGGAATGTGATTGCGATTGGCAGGCGTTTTTTCCACCCATCGACCGATGGTGTCGAGCGGACGTTCCAGCGTTGCTGCGTACGCTTTGACCATCAGCACGAGCAGTTCTTCCTGCGCATTAACGGGATCGAATGCCGCCCGCTCGAATGTCTCCAAAAATTTCTCGCGCGGGAACGTCGCGTAGTTCCGCTTGCCCCATTTGCATGGTCCACCGAAGAGCACATTCGACAGTGATTGTTTGGTCAAATAATCAAACTGCGCGCGGCGACCGCGTGGCGCATACTTCGTAAGGACGGTAGGGAAATAGGCAGTTTCTTCCGGCAAAACGAGTAACTCGGGATGATTATCGAGCAACGCCACCAAAAGGGTCGTGCCCGATTTCGCCTGGCCCGCGATAAAACAAGCCCGTTGCTCGAATGGCAATCTCGAAATCACAGCCAGAGATTACAATAACTATGGCGAAATGATAATAGCCTGGAACGTATCAAAAGCGGCAGAACACTACCCGCACTCCAAAACGTGACCGTCAATTCGGCTTGCACGCTTGTGTTTCGGAGTGCGTCGCCGCTGCGCCGCTTTGAGATGCCGGCCGACCACTTCCTCGTTGACCGCGGAGAAACCAATCGATGAACTTCGGCAGTCCCTCGCTCAACCGAGTAGTTGGATTGTAACCGAGCAGTTTTCTCGCTTTCGAAATATCGGCGCAAGTCAGGGGCATGTCGCCTGGTTGCTCCGGGAGCTGTTTGATTTTCGCTTTTTTCCCGAGCGCGTTTTCGATCGACACGATCAAGTCTTTGAGCGGGATCGTCTCGCTCTCACCCAGATTAAAGATATCGAATAGCGGGCCTTCGTACCGGAGCGCGGCCATCGTTCCCTGAATTATATCATCAATATAAGTATAGTCGCGGCGCGTGGTGCCGTCGCCAAATTGCTCGATCGACTGGCCGGCATGAATGCGCCGGGTGAATTGATGAATCGCCAAATCGGGTCTTTGCCGCGGACCGTATACAGTGAAGTAACGAAGCGCCACTACGCGCAGCTGGTAAAGGTGTGAGTAAGTCGAGCAAAGAAATTCGCCGGCAATTTTTGTCGCTGCGTACGGACTGAGCGTCTGAGTCAGATGTTGATCTTCAGAAAAGGGCACAGTCTTCGAGGCGCCATAAACGGATGAACTTGAGGCGAAGATGAATCTTTCAACACCGATCAGGCGCGCAGCATCGAGCAGATGCAGTGTGCCAGTGACATTGGTGTCGTAATAGAGTTGTGGGTGTTGAATTGATGGCCGCACGCCAGCGCGAGCAGCGAGATGCGCAATCACCTTAAATCTTTCGCGATGAAACAAATTTCGCACTGATGCGCTGTCTCGAAGATCGACATGGTGAAGCGTCACATCCTTGGCAAAACCGCTAATGTTTGCCTGCTTGATTTGCGGATCGTAAAAATCGTTGAAGTCATCGAGGATGGCGACCGTATGTCCGGCTGCCAGCAAGGTTTCGACAAAATGGGAGCCGATGAAACCGGCCCCGCCTGTGACCAGAATTCGCATGTGGCCAAATTAGCCACAGATGGACACTGAAGGACACAGATTTCGTGGTGGCGCCCGTAGGGCGTTTCTGTGAATCCCGAAAGCTTTCGGGACTGACACAGAAGCCCTACAATTCAAAAATTGCGCCAGTGCATCAGCAGATAGATCCAGTTTAGCACGAGCGCAGAGATGATTGATATACGACCAAATGTTTTCACTCCTGGCCTGTGAAAACGGATTCGCAACCGCGGTCGACGCGTCACAAGCACGAGCAACGCATAGAGATCAAAGGCGATTACGCCGCACAGCGCTGTGAACACGAGTGGATTCCACTTCAATGCGGCGAGGAAGTGGCCGTGAAAGAACTGAATCGCGCATCGCGTCATGCCGCACGTGACGCATGGCAAACCAGTAATCTCATGAAACGCGCAGCGCGGCCATGGTAAACCAACGGTAAGCCAGGCTGCCGCCAGGCCCAGCGATATAATCGAAACGCTTAGCCAGATTAACTCGTGATCGATTTCATCCGGCGCAATGCGCTCGACGCGAAATCGCATTTTGACGGGAAAATCAATGGTGTGACGCGCTCCAAGCACCCACGAACATAAACGCGATGAGCAATCCGCCGCCGCAACAAACAATCAGCGGAAGGAAAACCGCAAGAACTGCGCGGCCAGTATCGGTTTCGTGGGCGCGCGCCAATCCGATGCAGTTGCAAACGAGCGCCCAAACCCCGGCGATCAGCCCGCCACAAATCGGGACCATCTGCAACGGACCAGTGGAGCCTTGGGAGAAAGCGAGGACGCGAAAAGTGGTTTCAAATGATTGATTCGCACCACCAACGATCATCAAACAAAGATGCACGATAGCGCTACCGATGAACAGCCCCATTATGATGAACAGAGGTAGCAGAACAATAAAGGCGGCGGAGCCAGCGCCCATCCCAGCCATCGCAGCAAACGTGTCGTGCCGGTCGGCGAAGAGGCCGACGGACTGCAAGCCCAGCGAGAACAGAAAAGAGACAACGCCCCCGATACATCCGCCGATGAGCGCGTAAATGAGCGGCTCACCTAAACCGCCTTCGCGTTTCATAGCCATGAACGCTTCGCCAGGTTTCGTAAGCACCATGACCAGAGTCTCGACAAATGCATTGAAAAAGCCCCGCTCTTGCCGGTGATCCCACGGCAGGCCGCTGCGCGGGGCGGCAGCTTCTGAGGTCGCGCCTGCGCTGATCTGCGCAGGCGGTGCAGCAGGCGCCGCGGCTCCCAATTCTGGGAACTGCGAGAGCGGCTGCCAGTTCGCCATTCCTTCACGCCATCCGATGTCGGTGGGAACGAAACGGCCGGTGCGCAGACCTTCACGAACTTCTTCTTCGGAAAATACGCCCAGATTCGTTGCGCCCCGGTTAACATGAATCATCGCCATAATGATGGCGTTTTAGTTAGACGCAGAGGGAAGCGCAAGTTAAATGCTGAAAACCACATGTCATT
>DASTZJ010000379.1:0-2337 GCA_035764345.1 Candidatus Udaeobacter sp. | reverse complement strand
ATTGATCGACCGGATCGTACGGCAGGCGGTGAAAACGGTTTGCGATTAACTCGGAAGCGTTACAGCCACTTCTTTACCCGCGGCCAGAACTCTCGCGCGTTCGCTTTCAAATCGTGGCAGAGATAAACATGCATCCGCCGTTCAAAAGGCATCGCCCAGGGGCTGCTCACGATTTGGCCCAAGTCTTCAACTGAAGCGAATTGCTCGCGCTCATTGTCGTCTCGTGTATCCAGGACCAAAGCAACTTCGCCGGTCCAATCACGCGGTCCCCACAGAAAATAATTCTGATGCCCGGAAATTGCCGGTGGCAACCCAAACTTGGGACCAAAGAAATCGATCGCTCCGGCCTCGCCGTAGTTTTGGCAGAAGATGGCAGCGCGTTTCTTATCTTCGGGACGTAGGTGATTATAAACATGCCCGACGGACGCAACCATTTCTTGCCAGCCAAATTGATCGGCGAAAATCTGTGGCAACTGCGCCGTATGCGACGTTTCAGTGCGCGGCAGTTGCAGTCCAATAGCTTGCATGTACGCGACGAGTTTGCCGGGCGGCAAAATCGGTACCACCAGTGGGGCAAGTAGCGCGCCAGCGGCAAGGATAAGGACGAGCAATCCCGATTTGAACCACCTCAATCGGTTGGCAAAAATACGCTCCACGGCCACCCCTCCCGCTGCAAAGAGCATCGGATACGCGGGCGCGAGATAGTAGCTTTTGCCGTGCAGGATGATGAACTCCGCGAGCGTAGCCAGGTATGTGATTCCTAGCGCGATATAGCGCCGACCATCGCGCGAACCAAACAACCAGATGAACCCACTGAGCCATAGCGGAAGCGTCCCGGGATTCATGAAAACAATCTGCTGCATGATGAATTGCGCCGGGCTTAGGGCGACGTTTTTATCGCTGCGAGCGATATTGCTCAGCAGCTCGTACGTCGGCCAATGATTTCGCAGCTGCCACAGAATGTTCGGCAAGGCGACGGCAAACGCGATCAGGCCACCGAACCAGATCCATTTCTCAGCGAAATGACGGCGCTCGGGCGTGAGCAGCAGCGCGATGAAAATTCCGGCGGCGAAAAACGCCGTGGAATGTTTGTTTTCGAGGCCGAGTCCCAGCAAAACGCCGAACCACAGCCAAAGGATCGGTGAACCACCGTTGATAATCCGGACCAGCAGATAAACGCATCCCATCCAGAACAGCGGCTCAAACGCGTTCATTGAGAAAAAATTGCCGACAGCCAAATTGAACAGCGCACACAGCGACCCTGCGCAGCCGAGCGCAATCGCCCACGCGCGTCCGCCCAGTTCACGCGCGATCAATCCTGTGATTGCAACCGTCGCCGCGCCCGCCAGCGCCGGGAGAAGACGAATCGCAAACAATGAGTTGCCGAGGAGAACTTCGCTCAGTCGTAACAGCAGGATCGACAACGGAGGTTGGTCGACATATCCAAAGGCGAGATGCCGACCACAGGCGATATAGTAAAGCTCATCACGAAAATAACCGTAGCGTCCGTTTGTCAGAAGATGGGCGAGGAGGGCTATCGCGCTGAAGAGAATTATCAGGATCGGTTCGGCGCCGGAACGCCTTTGGCTCACCTCTAGTGGAATCGCATCGCGCATCGTTCGAGCAATTTCTTGGACTACGCAGACTCGGTTCCGCCGAGTGTCGCTTAACGGTTTACTCTTTACAATCCCTGCGGAGTACTCCCATCCAGTAAAAAGCGCAGGGCGCGCAGCTTCTTTTTCGGCTAAGCTGAGATATGAGCGTGCAAGTTTACGGATGCAACCATGTGGCCATCGAGGTGGACGACATCGAAAAGGCGGTGGCGTTTTACAAGGACGTTTTCAATCTCGAACAGATGAACGGCGGGGAAGGCGATGCCTTTTTTAAATTGGGCGAACATCAGTTCCTCGCAATTTTCGAGGTGGAAAAGGTACAACCGGCAAACCTTCGCCATTTCGGGATCATGGTTCGCGATGAAGCGCAGCTGGCGGAAGTTCGAAAGAAACTCAAAGAAAAGTATAAACTGAAACTGGAGCCGCCGTTTCGCTGCGATTTTCGCGATCCGTGGGGCAACCGGATTCAGGTTGTCGATCTTCACGATGAATCGCTCGTCTGGCTCTTGCCCTACGGCGAAGTCGAGAAGGCCGGCATTAAATTCGACGCGAAATAATCGATGCAGCTCGTCCTGAAGAGCGTCACGATTCGTCCGTGGCGACTAGATGATGCGGAGTCGCTGGCGAAGCACGCGAACAACCGAAAAGTCTGGCTCGCGCTGCGCGACCTTTTTCCGCATCCGTACACGATCCAAGACGCGCACGAATTCTTGCAGCGAGCGAC
>DASTZJ010000378.1:0-3901 GCA_035764345.1 Candidatus Udaeobacter sp. | reverse complement strand
AGTGCGGCGTCATCCCGGAGCAGCTCGATGGCGTTCTTCTTACGCACGAACACGGCGACCACATCTGCGGTCTTGAACTTCTTTGCCGCAAATTTCATGTGCCGATTTATTGCAACGCGCTAACGGGAGAAGCTGTGCGTTGCGACAACTCGTTCAGGCGACACCGCAACTGGCGCATCTTTGCGACTGGCTCCGAGTTTTCGATCTGCGACATCACGGTGCAAACATTCCCCGTTCCGCATGACGCGGTCGATCCCCTCGGGTTCGCCTTTTACGCCGGCTCAGGGGCTCTGGGTTTCATTACCGATCTCGGTTATGTGACAAAGATGATCGTCGAGCGGTTGCGCCAGGTGCAAACACTGGTGATCGAGACCAATCACGACGAAAAACTTTTGCAGAACGACACTCGTCGACCGTGGCCGGTGAAACAGCGAATCCAATCGCGGCATGGTCATCTATCCAACACGGCTGCGGCAGGCGTGATTGAGGAGTTGTTGTCGGGTAAAATCGAGCGTGTTGTGCTCGGACATCTCAGTCGCGATTGCAACACGCCCGAATTGGCGCTCAAGACAGTGCGTGCGTCGCTGACGAAACACGGAAAGGTTGATATTGAAATCCATTGCGCCACTCAATTCGAAATCAGTCCTGGATTTCGCATTGGCGAGACCGATCCCGGTCCGTTTCAACCAACTTTCGAGAACGCGTTTTTTCAAAAGGCGCTGTAGCGGCTGTCTATGACCGCCGAAGCTCAAGAGCACCGACGGAAAGCGGACTGCTGCCTCTGACTCGAGACTGGAGCCCAGGAACGCAACGAGCTAACTGCTTTGAGCGGTCGTATCGGGCCAAAAGATCGCCCGCAGCAAGACGTTCGGGAATTTTGAATCGTCGCATCTCGACCATGAATATTTCTCAGGCGGCCACGCGAGGAACACTCCTTTACCCACAAGATGTGCCGAGATATTAACCGTACCAGTACGAAGAGGTGTTACATCGATCACGAGATCATCCTCCCCGGGATCATCCGTGTTCCTGATTTTTGATTTACGAATATGAATGCCGTCTCTAATCGGGAGCGCGGACGTGGCGAAACTGAAGAACGCCGTTTCGTCCAAATAGTCATCAAGTCGTCTAGGGCGATGTTCCGGCATCAGCACTGCGAGCCCGCCGTAGTTCCCGACTCGCCGAGACACTGATTTCGAAGGACCTGCAGCGGTGATTTTCTTTCGCGTGATTCGATCGCAATAGACATTCTGATAAACTTCAATCCCGGTGTGAGGGTCTTTGAACTTCAGCGAGAAATGGTAGTCGCCATCCAGAGGATACGTGAAATGAATGTGGTATGGGACGTCCATTGTGAGCCCGACACTTTCGGCGACTAGCTTAGGTGCCGTGAACCAGCCGAGAATTACCGTCCGCTTCCGCTTAATCCAATAGACCGCCTCCAATCCTTCTTTATCGCGAATCCACACCTTCATGGCGCGAATGGCAGATCAATCAGTAAGTGAGCAGAGCAGCGTCCTGCCGTAGGCTATACGCCTAACGATGCGCGGCACAGTGGAAATTCGCCAAGCTTCGGCGTGGCCGGCACGCCTGCGACCACAACCGGTAACTCATTTTTTTCGGTGGTCGACCATTTCGCCGCGCAGTGTGCGTTGATCAACGCGTGTAAGTTTTTTTTCCATTGCAGGTGTCAGCAATGAAATGTGCGGGATTTCGCAGAGATACTCGGCGATGAACCAGATCGGTTTTTCTGTTGTCATCCAGTGCAGATGATCGAATCGCGCGAGGTTTACCGGGCGCGAATAGCGTCTCAGCGTGCGTTCGCCGCGCAGATTGAAATAGATATTGAAATAGCTCATGGCCAGCTCACGCAGAGTGCGATAAACCGGCTCGCGATAACGGCACCCCGTAAAGTTGGATTTAGCCACTGCGCCCCAATGCCCCCGCACTTTGAAGATCGCAACGACGTGATCGGTGTCCTGTTCTGCTTCCAAGTCGAAGATCAAAGGTGGGAGTCCAAGAACGCGGAGCGCAGCCGCGCCGAAAATTCCGCCTTCAAGACAGGACGCGGTGCGATCGCGCAGGACTTTCTTTGGCGATCGCGCGGTGAAGCTCAGGTTATAAGGTAGGTCGTCGAGAAATCTCTGTATGCCGGCCGGCCTCTTCAGAGCGCGCAACTGGCGCAACTCTGATGGCGTCAAACCGAAGCTTTCAGTGCTTTGCACGACAGAAGCTCCAATATCGCGGGCTTCTTTTCACTTCTTTTCCTGCACGCGGGTAAAAATCCCCAAAGCTTCGTTTGCAAAACCATCCGCATTTCCGTCCTCACCAATTATGAACGTTGTGATGGAAGGAACCTGCGTTGCCCCGGGAAATTGCAACAGGAACGCGCCGTTATTCCAGTGTTTCAACGTTGCCGGATATTTTGCAGGACCGCACTCGATTTTCAGTGCATCGCCATCCTGTAGGATGTCGCAACGGCCGTAGTAATCATTTTCGTAAATACCGACGAGGGATTGCAGGGGCTCGTTGAATTTCCCCGGATTCTTTGGTGCCGGCGGGGGCGCCAGCAATTTTTTTGAGTTTCTCGTTGTCTGCGAAAATCTCTTTTTGACCCGCTTCACGATCAAGGCCTAAAAGCTGATTCAGAAAATACGCGCGCACAGCTTCGGGAAACGCGGTCAGATTGAGGTTGGCGAGCACGACAATTCCAGCGTTTTTATCAGGGACGAGCACCAAAATCGTCCGCACACCTGCGAGAGCGCCGCCTTTTTCGATGATCTGATGTCCCGCGTAATCATAACTGCCCACACCAAGTCCATAATAAAAACCTGTTTTGTCGCTGATTGGCGGCAGATCGCTGAAATCGATTTTGCTGACCATGCTGCGTTTGAAAATTTCTTCGACCGTTTCGGGCTTCAACATCTGTTTGCCGTTGTAAGCGCCCTTGTTCAGGAACATCAGCATCAATTTCGACATGTCGGCCGCAGTAGATGTGGCGGAGCTGGCCGCCCCGGTGGTGTCGAGCTTTGTTGGCTCGACGACGACAACCTTGCCGTCAACGAGCGCGTGCGCCGCGGTGACGTTGGCGTTTTGCAAATCTTTCGTGCGCGTCCCGGATCGCGACATCTCCAAAGGGTTGAACAAGCGCGTTTCGACGAGATCATTCCATGAGTGCTGTGACGCAGCTCCTGCAACTTCACCGGCGACGAAAAATCCTGGATTCGAATACTGCGCCACTTCACGCAAGCTGTAGCGCGGCTTGAAAAATCGCAGGCGTCGCAATATCTCCGCGCGATCGTAACCAAAACTGTCGAGCGCGTCCCCTGTGTATGCGGGCCAACCCGTGCGTTGCGCGAGCAAATCCCGCTCAGTGAGGTAACGCGTCATGTATGGGTCGTAACCGACAAATTCCGGCAGATAATTGAAGATCGGTGTATCCCAATCCAGCTTTCCCTCTTCGACAACGGTCGCTGCGGCCGCACCGGTTAATGTTTTCGTGACGGATGCCAATTGGAAAATCGTATTTTCATCCACGGCGCCCGGTTTAGTCACATCGCGGACGCCATACCCTTTGAGCAAAACCGCTTTACCATTTTGCGCGACTGCGACCGCCGCGCCAGGCACCTGATACTCTTTTAACACTCTCGTAATGAACGCATCCAGATTTGCGATCGGGTCATTTACTGGCACCGCGGGAACGGACTGTCCGGCCACGAACAAGGCAAGCATCAAAAGACTCGTGAGAGTGAACGGGCGCATGGGCGTCATGTTTATCTTGGTAGCTGGTGAAACGCAAACGCAGCGATGAGTCGGACGGCGGCGCTACAATACGGCGAGGTCACAACCCAACTGGATGTCTCGCGTCAAAGCCGCGCGGTGGTCGATAAATCGTTTGCCA
>DASTZJ010000377.1:0-3550 GCA_035764345.1 Candidatus Udaeobacter sp. | reverse complement strand
TCCTTCGGGTCGTAACTGCGGTCGATTTGCCGGTAACCAGCCTCCAGGATCGATGCATCGATTTTGCCTTCGGCCTTTCTGGCTGTTTGAGATTCACGCAATGCGTCAACGATCTTGCCGCCTTGCTCGACAATTTTGTCGCGATTCTCCTTCCAAGCCGTTGCGATTCTTTCGAGCACAGTTTTGAAAGCTGGCTGGCCGTATCGATCCTCGGGCGGAAAATAGGTTCCGCCGACAAATGGCTTCAGATCAGGCGTCAACCAGACACTCATCGGCCAGCCGCCTCCACCGGTAGTCGCCTGGACAAAGGTCATGTAAACACGATCGACATCGGGGCGCTCTTCCCGGTCCACCTTAATGTTCACAAACTCGCGATTCATGATCGCGGCCACTTCTTCGCTTTCGAACGATTCGTGCGCCATCACATGGCACCAGTGACAGGTGGAATAGCCAACCGAAAGAAAGATCGGTTTGTTTTCCCGACGCGCCTTGGCGAAGGCTGCTTCGCCCCACGGATACCAATCAACAGGGTTATGCGCGTGCTGAAGAAGATAAGGCGACTTCTCTTGGGCCAGGCGGTTGGTGTGCTCGGGAGCCGCCGGCTTGGGCTCAGCAAAAGTGTCGCTCGAAGTCACCAACCATGTTAACGCGAGAAATCCAAAGCGGAAGGGACTTGTCATGCTGCGCGAGGTTAAATCGTTAAAGGGTTGACGCGTTGAAGCGTCAATTCTATGTAGCGCGCTAATATCACCGTTCTTGTCATTCCGAGCGAAGTCGCTTGCCGCGCCGTAACTTTATGCGAAGGCCGGGACGAATTTCTCGCTGTTTCTGGCGGATGCCTCGTCGGCGTTCTTGTTAAACCGAGATGTCTCGACTCCGCTCGACATGACAAAGCATGGACACGACACACCTCATTCTTTTGTTTCTTGCCGTAGGTTTAATCGCCTTTCTTTATTCCTCAGTCGGCCATGCCGGGGCGTCGGGTTACATCGCAACGATGACGCTATTCGGCCTCGCACCCACGATTATTCGACCAACGGCCCTTGTGCTTAACATTCTGGTTGCGTCCATCGGTACGTTCCAATTCTGGCGGGCAGGTCATTTCTCGTGGAAATTGTTCTGGCCGTTCGCGCTGCTTTCCATTCCAGCTGCATACGTCGGCGGCTATCTTCAGCCCTCTGCTTCCGTTCTCCGAATCTTGATAGGCGTTGTGCTGCTTTTTTCCGCCGCGCGACTGGTGTTTCGTCGGAGCGACCCGCCGCAAACGGTAACCCCCTCGCGGCCGATGGCAATTAGCGCAGGAGCGGGCCTTGGGTTTCTTTCCGGACTAACTGGGACCGGCGGCGGGATATTTCTTACGCCGCTATTGCTGTTTTGCCAATGGGCGCACATCCGCCAGGCCGCAGCTGTTTCGGCGCTGTTCATTTGGGTGAACTCAATCGCCGGGCTGGTTGGGTATTTTACAAAAGTTCATTCAATTCCTTCCCTGGGTCTTATCCTCGCAGCAGCCGCAATCATTGGCGGCATTGTGGGCTCGCATCTGGGAAGCAGGCATCTTGCTGTCCGCGTGATTTCGCTGTTTCTGGCGACGGTCCTCCTTATCGCCGGAATGAAATTGATTTTCACAAGATAGGGCCGCCGCACTGCGGCGTGTCGCCGTGGTGCGGGTATTTTTGCGCGCTGAAGGCGTCGCCGCACGTCATCCTGGGGCAACGCCCCAGGATGCGTACCCCCAATCGCCAGCGTTGAAGGCGCGATTCAGCTGATGCAATTGAATCGCGCTTACAGCGCTTCATTTTTGTCGTACGATTACATCCCTAGGGCGCTGCCCTAGGCTAGCGGTTGAATGCCGCGCCTTCAGCGCAGAACACAGATACCCGCCGATCCTACCCTAATTTCAGTTTCGGCGCGGTTTCCGGCGACCAGGGATTGATCCTGTAATCGGATTCGACGATCCGATCGGCGCATCCGCGCAAGACTTGGCAGAAGGCAGCGACATCCAGCCCGTGATGTCGGGGAGCGAACCGCGAGAGGTTTCTCTCGGCAAGGCGGAACAGACGAACGGCGGGAGACAAGCGTCTGCTATGTTTCGCGTGCAGGGGATACTCGAAGCGTTTCTGAAGATGAACGAAAGCACCAGCCGCCTGGATCAATCCTTTGAAATAGTCTGCATCGGGTGAATTGGTCTTGAGCCAAAGCTGCTCGAGCACATCATGCGCCTCGTAATAACGTTTTTCATTCCAGCAATGGAAAAACGCGCGATAGAATGGATGCTTTGCAATGTCTCTCTGGTCCGAATCAATATCTTCGGCAACCATTTCAGCCACAAACCGCGAAATCCTCTCGCCTTTGTTCATGAAGGGTTTAATTTGCTGCGGCTCAGATGATGAGCAAACCAGCGCGCACCAGTTTTTCCGAGAAACAAGGCTGCCCGCCTCGCGCGGCTGACTTCTCGCAGCCAGCCTGGCTGTGCCAACATAAGAAATGACAGCTGTGACCCTGGCCATCCTGCTGGTGGTCATATCAGTGTTAATCTTCTGTTCCGCTCTCTTTTCCGGAGTGGAAACGGCACTGTTCTCACTCAAGCCGCATCAATTGCGCCGCTTGGAAACAAACCATCCAAGGCTCACGAAATTCGTGCAACTTTTCCGGGAAAATCCGCGCCGCGTCCTGAATGTCCTGCTCCTGGGCGACGGACTGATAAATGTGCTCTTGGTCGTACTGTGTCTCTTTTTCTTGTGGGAGGGTCCACTGGCGGCCCGCATTGCACAGTGGGCGGCAGCGCTCGTGATCTTCGCGATCGTCGTCCTGCTTTGCGATCTAATCCCCAAGCTGCTGGCGCTTTCGGTGCCCTATCGACTTTCAACGATCGGCGCCTTCGTCTTGCAGATATCGATGCCGCTTCTTGATCGCATCGGCCGCGCGCTCGAGGTCGTAAGCGTTCGCGTAGTGGATCTTTTCACGCGCTCGCGCCCCCAACCACGCCTGAGCGACGAGGAATTGGAGACGATAATCGAGATGAGCGAGGAGGAAGGCGCTTTGTATGAAGGCGAAGCCGAAATCATTCAGGAAATCATCAAACTCGGCGATAAAACTGCAAAGGACTGCATGACGCCGCGCGTTGAAGGTTTCATGCTGCCGGATGATTTAACGAACGACGAAGCAATCGTGCGCCTGAAGAAAAACCGTTATCGGCGCGTCCCGGTCTATGCGGACACACCCGATCAAATTCTTGGGATCATCGATGTGAAATTGTTCCTGCTCGAGCCATCGGAACATTACACTGAGAAGCTAATTGCTCCCTCTTTCGTTTCCGAGACGATGGGAGCGCTGGAGCTGCTCAAGCTCTTTTTGACTCGTCCCCAGGGAATGGGAGTCGTGGTTGATGAATTTGGCGGCACTGAGGGGGTTATCACGGTGGAGGATATCGTGGAAGAAATCTTACACGATGTTGTGCCACGGGACGATGTCGCTCTTTATATCGAGCCGCTCGGGAATGGCAGATTTCTTGTTAGCGGCAACGCGCGCCTCGACGATCTAAGCGAATATC
>DASTZJ010000376.1:0-3842 GCA_035764345.1 Candidatus Udaeobacter sp. | reverse complement strand
CGAACCGATCGATATCGAGGTTCTGCGCCACAAGTTTTATTTCGACGAATTTTACGCCTGGCTGATCAACTGGACACAGGAACTGCTCGCGCGCGTCTCGGCTTTGTTTGATCGATGGATCATTGACACTGGCGCAGTCGATGGCAGCAGCCGCGGAACCTGGGGAGTCGGGGCGCTGCTGCGGCTGATCCAGGTTGGAAACCTGCAAGCGTACGCATTTCTGTTCGGGCTAGGCGTGGTTGCCGTCGTTTACTTCGCCGTTTTCCGCTCCTAAGACTCCAGCCCACGAAAAACGCGAAATGACACGAAAAGAAAAAACAGAACTGATTTGTAAGGAAGAAAGTTACGCCATCGTTGGCGTATGCTTCGAGGTTTACAAAGATAAGGGCTGCGGGTTTCTCGAACCGGTCTATCACGAGTGCCTGGAGATCGAGCTGGAATTTCAACGAATTCCATTTCTGTCGAAGCCACCGCAAACCTTGCAATACCGCGGTCGCACTTTGCTTCAGAAATTCAATCCAGATTTCATTTGCTACGACAAAATCATCCTTGAGATCAAAGCAGTCCCCCAACTGGTCGATGAACACCGCGCTCAAGTTCTGAACTACCTTAGCGCGACAGGGTGTCAGCTGGGTCTGCTCGTGAACTTTGGCCATTATCCGAGAATGGAATACGAGCGCCTTCTGCCGAGAATCCATGAATCTGTCGACCTTCGCATCTAAGATTTTCGTATCTTTTCGTGTATTTCGTGGGCAAAGAAATCCTTAGCGTGTTCCACTTTTCCTAATGGTTCTGTTTATCATTTTCTGCCCAATCATCGCCGCCATTTTGATCATGGTTGGCGCGCCGGCACGTAAGACTGCGTTAGCCGCATCGGTTTTGGCATTTGCGGCGGCGTTGCTTCTTCTCGTGTCTTTCGACAGGGGCAACCACGATTTTCAACACGTTACCTCCTTTACGATATCTCCGGAATGGCACCTGAGTTTCACGACGGGTGTCGACGGCTTGAGTCTCGTCATGGTCCTGCTCGCCACGATCGTGACACTGGCTGCGGTTTGGTTTACGGGCGCCGTCGAGAAATATGAAAACGCGTTCTATGCCTGTCTCTTGTTCATTTCAGGCGGCGCAATCGGCGCCTTCGCCTCGATCGATTTATTTGTCTTTTATGCTTTCCATGAGCTTGCCCTTATTCCCACTTTTTTCTTGATCGGAATTTGGGGCAGTGGAAATCGTGTCGCGGCCGCGTGGAAGATCACAATCTATCTTGCAATTGGCAGTTTCATTTTGCTGCTGGGCTTGATTCTGCTTTATCAAAGCTTTCCCGTCTCTGCGCGCAGCTTTGATATTCGCGCACTGCAGGCTGCCGCCGGTCTCGGTCAAATCACAGCGGACGCACAACGTCATGTCTACCTGTTGCTGCTAATCGGTTTTGGAATTCTTGTTTCGCTTTTTCCATTTCACACGTGGGCGCCGGAAGCGTACGCGTCGGCTCCCGCGCCAGCAGCAATGTTGCATGCGGGAGTGTTAAAAAAATTTGGTTTGTACGGTCTGTTGCGTCTGGCTATTCCGTTGTTACCCGAGGGCGCGCGGCAATGGACTGGTCTGCTTGTGGTCCTATTGCTTGGGAACATCGTCTACGTTGGTCTGGTCACGATCGCTCAGAAACGGCTCGACTGGATGTTGGGCTACTCGAGCGTGATGCACATGGGTTACATTTTCCTGGGAATTGCGAGCGCCACTATTCTCTCTACGACCGGTGCTGTTGTCCTGATGTTTGCTCATGGTCTTTCGATCGCGCTGCTATTTGCACTCGCGGGAGAAGTGCGCAGGCGAACGGGCACGTTGGTTTTCGATGAACTTGGCGGTCTCGCCAAAGTAATGCCCTTTGCCGGCCTCGCTTTTGGGCTCGGTGTATTCGCTGCGATCGGGCTTCCGGGCTTCGCGAATTTTGCGGGGGAAATCATGATCTTTTTTGGCACGTTCAAGAACGGCTGGGAAATGGATGGTTTTCACATCTTCCAAGTCGCCACGGTGCTCGCGCTTTGGGGAGTGGTGATCTCGACTATTTACATGCTGCGAGCTTATCGCAAGACGTTCATGGGCACACTCAGCCAGCGATGGAAAGGGGTTGTCGATTTGCGTCCGGCGCTCCGGGTCCCTGTCGCACTGGTGGTTGGGGGACTTCTTTGCTATGGATTTTTTCCGCAATCCCTTGTGCAAACGGTGACGCCCGTCCTTCGCACTTATCTCACTACAAACCGATGATAATCACGGCGCCGGAACTTGAGATCGCAGTGCTGGTGCTCGGGATGGCGATCCTGTTAGTAGAAGCGTTTGCCACGAAAATTGATAAACGAGTCCTGGCATTCGTGGCCATCGCCGCTCTGGCGTTGGTTCTCGTGGCGAGCTTCTTCGTAGCCCCCCGTGCATCCACCAGTCAAGCGACCGGCTTCTGGAGCTTTTACACAGCTGATCGCCTGTCGATCTTCTTTAAGCAATTCGCTCTACTGACCACAATCGTCGTGCTGATTATGATGATCGATTATGCGCCTGTCGTGCACCGTTCTTTTCCCGGCGCGACGCCGCAGGCAGGGCTCGGCGAATTTTTCACGCTCCCTGTCCTTACATGTGCCGGGTTGATGTACCTCGTATCAGCAATCGATTTCGTCTTCATCTTTGTTTCGCTGGAGCTGGTGACGATTTCCTTTTATGTGCTGGTCAGTTTCACTCGGCGCAATCCGCTCACTCTCGAAGCGGGAACGAAATATCTCGTGCTGAGCGCCCTTTCGACGGCGTTTCTCGTGTATGGAATCGCGTGGATTTTCGGCGTCACCGGCCAGACAAATTTACAACGGATCGCAGACGTGCTAGCCAATCCAGCGACAGACCGCAACGCAGCGCTGTTAGGCATGGTGCTTATCTTTGTGGCACTCGGCTTCAAGATCGCGGCCGTGCCCTTTCAAATCTGGGTGCCGGATGTTTACCAAGGCGCGCCTACGCCGGTGACTGCGTATCTTTCCGTGGGTTCGAAAGCGGCGGGATTTGTCGTCCTACTCCGAGTGTTGCAGCCATTCCTGGCGCTGCCTCAAACGCAACGCCTGATTGTGGTGATCGCGCTGCTGACTTTAATCTACGGAAATCTGGCGGCTTTGCCGCAGGCGAACCTGAAACGATTGCTTGCTTACTCGAGTATCGCGCACGCCGGCTATCTGCTGATCGGGGTGGCGTGTTTCGATGCTTCGGCGATAGGCTTTTACCTTGTTGCCTACCTCCTCATGACGCTGCTTAGCTTCGCAGTTCTGATAATTGTGGCTCAGCAAACCGGCGAACAGATTGCGGATTTCGATGGCCTGGCGAAACGATCACCTTTTCTTGCGTTCGCGATGTTGATCGGAATGGTCTCGCTTGCAGGAGTACCATTCACAGCGGGGTTCTTGGGAAAGTTTTTTATTTTCTATGCCGCCATCGCTCAGCATCAAACAATGCTAGTTGTTGTCGGCGTGATCACGGTGGGCTGCGGCTTTTATTATTACCTTAAAGTCGTTCGCTCGATGTACTGGCAGTCTGCTGTCAAAACAGACAACATCCCTGTGAACGGGCTGTCGCGTCTGGCAATCAGCGCTTTGATTATTGCCACAATCTGGCTTGGTGTTTATCCGCAGCCTATTTTGGATGCGTTAAAGCGCTAAGAGTTAAAGCGATGAAGCGGCCTCGCTTTAACGATTCAACGCTTCAACGAATCACGTGAGCGGCGCTCAGTCGCTCAATTCGACGTTCCAGTACGCGAGATCGACAAAGTGTTTCCAGAGGTCGTGCTGCGGGGCGGAAAATGTGACGTGGAC
>DASTZJ010000375.1:0-11856 GCA_035764345.1 Candidatus Udaeobacter sp. | reverse complement strand
CGCCTTCCCCACACCGCCTCCGCCACCCGAAATCACGGAACCAGAGTTCGTCACTCCCCATGAGAACGACAGCACCTCGATTTCGTCCTTGTGTTTGTCGTCGATAGACTCGCCTTTGATGTCCCCAAGCTTTGCAAAGATGTCTGATGCCATCAGGGCCACAGGATAGCTTTCAAAGGCACGGAAACAAGGAAGAAAGTTGATAATTGATAAGGTCTACAAACCCCTGTAAACAAACTCACAGATCGTTTACACCGATACCCGGCTGATTTTCTCACTTTATCCCGACTTGATCTAACGCGCTCAACGCTAGGTAAATCGGGAAATGCGCATAATCTCACGTACGCCCAAATAATGCCGAAAATTTTCCACGAGTGGATAAAACCCCGGCGCTGGCAGTCGATAATGCCGCATCTTTGTCCACTTTATCCACCCCAGCCCGCTTCACAGGATCGCGCTAGAATCGCTTCGACGTATCGCCAGCTATCGTAGTCCTGCGGTTAGGAATTCGGTTCTTTGCAACGCGCTGCGCTCTGTGATTCAATGCCGACATGAAACGACTAGCACTCTCAGCACTGATTCTCTTGATACCCGCGCTAGTGTGGGCGGATGAGAAAGAAACGATGCTTCAAGCCTTAGGCCAATTCGAGCAGGCGTGGCGCTCAACAACGCCTTGCGAAGTGAGCAGCAACGCCTGTCAAACCCGCGAGATTTGGCTGGCGCAACAAGCAGCACAAGCAGCGGATCAGTACTTAAACACGCCGGACGCCAAAGAGAGCCAGTGGCGCTTAGTCGCGCAATCAGTCATCAAATACAGCCAAGCGCGAAGCGAAGCGTATGCGGCATACGTACGCGCCCGTAATCAGGACTCGGATGCTGCCGAAAAGGCGTACCATTCAATCGTTGATCCGCTGGAGCAGGACTTCACAGGCCAACTGAAAGCCATTCTGCGAAGCGACGTAAATTCCCGCGAGCTTGCACAGCGTTTTGGGCTAGTTGATTTTTGAAGTCCTCGATCCACGAGTACGAAATACGCCCGCGTAAAGATAAACGCGGCTTTGATCTCATTTCCGATGCGCTGCCGTTTGGTCGCCTGTGGTACGCTGAAATTCCGCACGCAATAGGTTACGCGCAGTTTGGCAGTCGGTCATATGATGCCGTCATTCGCGTTTACGATGAATCGGGCAACGTGATCGCAACGCACGAGCACGCGGCGTTTTCAGAGAGGCGTGATGGCAAAATCTAACAAAAATACTCGTTTTCGGATGACAAAACAGCAAGATGCAGTCAATAAAAGAAATGAGGGGAGGAGATCACACTGCAGCGGCGAAAGCGGCTATGGCAGAAGCGAAGGTCGCCAATTAACGGCATAGGATTGTTTGCTACTCTACCGATCAGAGCAGGCACGCCGATCATCGAGTTCAAAGGCCGCGTTATCCCGTGGGAAGAAGGCGCAGTCATGTTACTGCGCGGCGCGAACCATGTTATCAAGTTCGATGCTAAGCACGACATGGATGCCCGACCGCAGTGGAGTCCAGCAGGTCACGTCAATCATGGTTGTTATCCCAATTGCGCCATAAAAAAGAAGCGCGGTGGCCTGTGGTTAACCAGTATCCGGCCAATTGAACAGGGCGAAGAGCTCTTAATCGACTACGACTTCGATCTGGGTGAAGAATTTGAGCCCTGCAGGTGCGGGCATCCCCGTTGTCGCGGGCTGATGCTCAGAAGAAAAGACTGGCCGAAACTGCGCAAACTAATGTCTAAGGTTGCCGCCGGGTCGCAAAACCAGCGAGGCGTGAGAACCATTTTGTTAGCCACTGCCGCGCTTGCTGTCCTTACTGGTTGCCAAAGTGCTGCGGAGAAGCAACGCCTGGAGGCGGAGGCGCAGTCGGGTGACCTCGCTAATTGCGCACGGATTCGCGAAGTGCCGGGTGGCTGTGGGAAAAACGCGGGTTTTACAAAGGTATACGTTGACAATATGCACAAGGACCACACGGTGCGGGCGACCGTTCGCAAGCGCTCGCAGGAAGGCGACGACGACACAGAATATGCCATTGCCGAAGGTGGCCAGCTCTTTGTCGGCTGCGGGGGAGACGGCACCAGCTTTGTTGTTGTCGGCTGCGAAGTGTTAAAGGGTGAAGCTGAAAAAGGGTGATAAGCGAAAGCTCGAATTGCCGCTTCCCGTTCGATAAACGCCGTCAACTTTTCATCCGCTCGCGCAACAAAACGCTTTCCATTATCGCGGTGTGCATCAACAATCCGGATTGTTCGTCCCTCGGAATCAACAGCTGAGACGTAGCGCCAACTCCATGCGGCTTTGCTCAGATTGTCGGCGATACTTTCCCAGTATCCCGTACAAAATGCTGTAGAAGGGCTTTTTGCTTGACAGTAAAGTGCTTTTCTTCCTTTATGGCTGCCGCATGAAGGCAAAATCTCTAACCCAAGTTTTGCGGCAGTCCCACGCCCGTGATGCTCTGCTTCACGGCGGCACGGTAGATTCATTTGTTCGCCCGTATCATCCTAACCTACGCTTCTCAGCATTCCGCGCGTACATTGGCGCTGTCCGCGACGTACTATTTCGCCCTCGAACAACCCGGCGACAATCAAGGCGCGTGTCTTAGCCGAAGGCGTCGCACAAATTGCGAATGAGGCGAGCATTTTTGCTCAAATTCGCGTCACATCTCTGTCACATTTTCGACTCGCAGAAGTATTACGCCACTGTTTCTATATGGAAAGGCGCCAAGGTATCAGGAGGCGCTGTAACACTTACTATTAATGCGACGAAATCTAAGACCTTTACTATTTTTCCCCAATCTCCGCAGGACTTTTGGGACTGGATTCAGGCAAATTATTGAGTGGTGTCAGAGTAGGTGAGATTCGCGTCAGGCTGGCGTGGCAGTGGCAATTACCTATTATCACCCGACTCGTAGACGTAATTTCCGACTGCGATCAATGAATTGACCCATCCCGCTTTGTACGCAACCGTTTTTAACGTCTTTCCCGGCACGCTCATAGAGCGCCGTGGTCGGATCCAGGAACGTGACCGTTTGCTCAACGATGTCTGGGGTTACGAAAGCATCATTAGCACACGCACAGTGGACACGCATGTCCGACGGCTGCGCAAAAAACTTGGCAACGCCGGCGATGTGATTGAAAGCGTGCGCGGGTTCGGGTATCGATTGAAAGAAAAGTAACGCCAGATTTGCACGAGTTCTGAGATGCAGCTTTCCCGTTGCGGTGCGCTTCGCTTCTAAATTCGATTCAGTTGGGAACCAGAGGAGAGTCTTCGTAATCAACAGCACCGGGTTTCAGTCTTTGAAATATTATCCTAGTACCGAACGCGCCCTCGACAATTGCGGCGGTCCAACCCTGAGATTTGGCGAAGTTTTGAATTTCTCTCTCGCGCTCTGACCGCGCCATCCCTGTGCGTGGCCAGCAACGCTCCAAATCACCCTCAAAAACGAGGCAAAATGCTCGTTCTTCAAGCCATGCAGCGACATGTTTAGCCAGTATTTTCATATTTTCATAAATCAGTCCCACTCGGCTTTGTAACCATTGCGCATCCGCGAGATTTTTTGGTATTACCGAAGATGTATTGATCGCTCCTTCCCAGGAAGGAGGTCATCTTGCAGTTTAAACGTTTCCGCCAGTGGGCGCCATTGCTTGTTTTGAAGGTTGTCGGGACTTTCTTACGGAAACCGATATGAGAGCGTCCAGTGAGGCGTCGCCTAATTTTCGCGTAGAGGCTCGCCCTAAACCAAAAATAGGCCGCGTTAGTCGGTCGCGCACCGCGACGGAGTGTCGGGGTGCACGCGCGGATGAAAAATTGACCCGCTTTTCCGGAACTGGAAGCGGCAATTCGAGCTGTCGCTTATCACCTTTTCAGCTTCACCTTTCAACACTTCGCAGCCGACAACAGATGGTCTGACGAGGTTTCCTTATAATCTCCACGTGTGCGAGTGGCATGAAAAAGGATTGTTTCCTGACCTCGGTTCCGAAGCTAATACCCTCGCTAAGCTGTGACCGAAGCGGTAAAGCCCGGTGACTTTGGTGAAAGCGGCCGTAGAAAATACCCTAGAAAGCGTTTACCGTCGTCAATGCCAAATGAATCTAAGGCACCTGAAGGGTATGTTTCTGATGCGCTTGATTTGATGTTCAAAGCGGGGTGGGTCAAACAGCATGGCCGGAGTGTCGAAGGACTCGGAGTGGATTGGACTGACCGTGGAAAACTCGCAATGGAGGCCCTTGGATACATGATTGAAGACCTCGGACCTGAAAACTTGAATCAACAACTTTGGTGGGCAGTCGGAACGCTTGCGAATATGAAATTTACTTCGCCAAGCTGATCGAGTGTTTTCGATTTGGCATCGCCAAATTCTGAAGTCTCTATCAGGCCGACACAGTGTTGTCACGCAATTGTAACATTTCGCCGAAACAGAATCGGTGAACCTCACAGTAATCCAGAGTGATTCCCGGCGTGAAGCGGGCTATTCGCTACAAGTTGTTTTCGAAGTTGCACTCCGGAAGGCAGGCTACCCTTCCCCCGAATCGCTTTGCGGCTAATCTGGTGCGACATGCTGTTGTCTTTTCGCAAGCAGCTAGCTTTTGGTCTCGATGGAGCCACAGATCGCGTATGTCATTCTACTACTCGTTAGGTGGAGGTCGAAACCCTGCGTCTTAAGGAGGTTTGATCTGACGACTACGACTCCATGTTTCGGACTCGTCACCAAATTGTTGCAATTGTCACTACTGTAACGAGAAATTCACATTAATTTGATTGCGCGCTAATTATGACGGCACAAGGATTTGTTCGAAATTGAAAACTGATCCAAACGGAACAACTCTATGAAAAAACAACAAAATAATTCTACCAACGCTTGGGCGCTCCAAGTCGCCCTTTCGGTTGCTCTGCTATCTATTTCGGCGGTCTTACTGGCCTCCAGTTTCAACTCCACTCCGGGACGGACCAACAAGGCGCCCACGGGTGACGCCAACACGGCAACGCCTATCAAGCATGTAATTGTCATCGTGGGTGAAAACCGCTCGTTCGACCACCTGTTTGCCACATACGTTCCCAGGCCGGGCGAGACGGTGAACAATTTGCTTTCTGAAGGAATTATCAACGCTGATGGAACACCGGGGGCCAACTATTCGCAAGCTAGGCAGTTCCTAGCCGACATTACTGGCAGCACCACTTATCAGCCGAGCCCGATGACAGGAAAAACTGCGTATCTCACATTACCTGCGCCGTTGAACGGCGGACCAACAAACGTCTGCATAGATAACGGCATGTGCAACCTGGGCGATGCTGTGTCCACAGAAGATGGGTTGCCCAAACCACCTTTTCCTTACTACGAGTCGTTGTTGCAGGGCGGAACTGGACTGACCGGACGAGTTCCGGATTCGCGAATCACCGGTGTGAGCGGTTCCCCGCCCTACTCGACGCTGGCGCCGGGTCCATTCCAACTTACCAACCCCGGCGCGTTCCCTTATATCTCATATGCCAATAGCCCTGTGCATAGGTTTTACCAGATGTGGCAGCAGGAAGACTGCAATGCTGCCTACGCCACACCAACCAATCCGAGCGGTTGCCTGGCGGACCTGTTCACGTGCACGGAAGTCACAGTCGGCTCCAATGTGAACGGACAAGCGCAGCCTGCAAACTTCAGCACTGATTATGCGCCTGGAAGAGTCACGACGGGCGAAGGCGCAACGGCAATGGGCTTTTACAACATGCAGAATGGCGATGCACCCTACACGAAGCAACTCGCGGATAATTTCGCCATGAACGACAACTACCATCAGCCAGGGATGGGTGGGACTGGTTTGGACTCGATCATGCTGTTCTTTGGCGATGCGATCTGGTTCGAGCACAACGGCAACCTGGTTCCTCCGCATAACCAGCTGACATGGGCGGGCGGTCCGGTAGATGAAATTGAGAACCCGAACCCTGTGTCCGGAACGAACAATTGGTGGACGCAAGACGGCTACGGAGGCTTTGGAAATGTTTTTCCTGGCCAGACCGGTGTCTACGGCGGCGGGAGCTACAGCGATTGTTCCGATCCGTCGCAGCCCGGCGTCGGCCCGATTCTGAGTTACCTGAGTTCCCTGACCCCTCCGATCAATCCGAATTGCGAGTCCGGCCACTATTATCTGCTGAACAATTACAACCCGGGCTACTTCGGAGATGGGAGCAACGCGTATGAAGACACAAATCCCCACAACACGCCGTTCACGATTCCACCGACCTCGCAGCGTAGCATCGGCGATGTCATGTTGGAGAACAATATTTCGTGGAAGAGCTACAACGATCAGTGGGACAACTACCTAAACGATAAGTATCAGCTTAACTATTTCAAGGTGGGCCCATCGAGCGATTCCTACTGCAACATCTGCAATGGCTTCCAATACCAGACGCAGATCATGACCAACCCGGCGGTGCGCACCACGCATATTGTCGACACCGACCAGCTCTACCAGGACATCCGCAACGGCCATTTGCCGGCGGTGTCGTTCGTCAAGCCCAGTGGCTGGGTAGATGGCCATCCCGCCTCATCGAAATGGGACTTGTTTGAAGGGTTCGTCAAGAAGATCGTGGACATGGTCCAGGCGAATCCCAGACTCTGGAGCTCCACTGCGATTTTCGTGACTACAGACGAAGGCGGCGGTTATTACGACTCTGGATATGTGCAGCCCCTCGATTTCTTCGGCGACGGCACGCGCATTCCTCTGATTGTGGTTTCGCCGTACACCAGGCCGGGCCACATTTCCCACAACTATGCGGACCATGTTTCGATTCTGAAGTTCATCGAACACAACTGGGGCTTGCCTGCGATCTCCGGCCGCAGCCGCGATAACCTGCCAAACCCGACGTACGACCCTATGGTCAGCAATTATGTTCCAACCAACAGGCCTGCCATTAGCGACCTGTTTGACCTGTTCAACTTCTGACACCAACGTCCAACGCGGTCGCATCGATTGCTTGGAATTGTTCAAACGTCGGGGTCCTGCGGATAGGATCATCGCGGCCAACGCCTTTAATATCAGACGCGGGCGATTGAACGATGATCTTGTCGCCGACTGCCATCGCGAGAATTTCTTTAATACATGCAAGATCATGATTGCGCGACGCTGCCCCGAATTTGTACCGCGCCAACCATAACAAAATATCTGACCGTCCGATCTTGCGAACTTGAGTCAACTTGCCAGTCGGCCAGTCGTTTTTGATTCTGCCGACAATGAAGGTCTTGCGCTCAACGGTTTTCGGTTTTTGATGCTGAACGGTTTTTAGATAGCGGTCGCACAATTGAGCGAGAGTCAGTTTCGCTTGTGACGGGTCGATCTGGCCTTGATCTTTTATTACCCGCTCCAACTCGCGATTGGCGAACGCGCGGTCCTGTGTGCGCAGGCTCTGTTTGATTTCCTTGCCGTTACGCTTAATGCGGGCATAATACCAGTCGTTCAGGCGATATAAACACTCGCCGACTCTCCGAAATGCGTTGCTCTTCTTCTCTGCTCTCATGTGATCAAGCCTACGGTGTGCTAAATCGGTGTACAACTGATATTTTCGGGGTCATTTCGGATGCGATTGTTCATACGTAAAACGGGCGGTTAGCTCAGTGGTAGAGCATCTCGTTTACACCGAGAGGGTCGGGGGTTCGAAACCCTCACCGCCCAAGTTTTGAAGTGAGAAGTGACTCGTGAATAGTGATCGGTTGTCATTTCAACCGCGAATGAACACGAATCTTAAGAACTTCCGCTTTTTGAGGTGGCAACGGCTGTATTTGTGTCAATTCGTGTCGATTCGTGGTTAGCCCGACTGCAAAGCAGAGCCAGCCAAGAAGCACCAAGGTAACAACCTGTTCGAATTATTCTTCATCACGAGTTCGCGACTGAGACATCCCTTACGATAACATTTCAGTCACTGCCGCATCACAGTGAATCTCTGTCGTGTCGAGAAACGGAATCTCTGTGTGTTCTCGGTCACGCAGAATCAGCGGCAGCTCCGTGCCAGCTAGGATAACACCATTGATGTCGTTGTTTTCTTTCATGCGATCGACGATCGCCAGTAAGCCGGCGCGCGTCTCCTGCAGAAACTTCCCTGAGACCAATTCATTCAGGTACTTGTCATGAATGTAAGTCTGATCCTCCGGGCCTGGCACGAGAAGCTCGATTCCTTCTCGCGAGAAAACCTTCGGATAGAAACTTGCCTGCATTGTGTAGCGCGTCCCGAACAAGGCGAGCCGCTTCAACTGTCGCGCTTTCGCCTCTTTACAAGTTGCTTCGACGATACTGATCAATGGAATTGATGACTTGGACGCGACCTCGTCGAAGACGATATGAGGTGTGTTCGCAGAAATCAGGCCAAAGGTTGCACCGGCCCGCGCAAGCTTGCCGATTTCCTCCACCAAGTAGTTCGCCATTCCGACTAGATTGTTTGTATCCATGAAATCGAGTCCCTTCTTCAGATTAATGCTGTTGATTATGAATTCCGGATAACTCACATCGCCGGTGCGCTCGCGGTAGAGCGCGATGATCTTCCCGTAATAATCGATCGTACTTTCAGGGCCTAGGCCGCCAATGATTCCGAGAGTCTTCATGTGTTAACCACGAATGGACACGAATAAACACGAATTAATCAAATGACGAAATGCGAGTCACGGGATCAAAGGAATGACTAATAACGAATGCCTAACGGGCGGTGCACCTTTGCTTCCTTATTCTGGCCTTCTTTATTCGAGATTCTTGCCTCAATTGGTGTCAATTCGTGTTCATTAGTAGTTAATGAAAAACAGATCGGCGCTGCATTTTGTCCTCATTATCGGGATCGCCAATTTCTTCGCCGATTTTACCTACGAAGGCGCTCGCGGAATCATAGGTCCGTTTCTCGGTTCGCTAGGCGCGAGCGCGGCAATTGTTGGATTTGTCGCAGGCCTCGGCGAGCTGATGGGGTACGGTTTGCGTTCTGTCTCGGGATATCTTGCAGACAAATCGCATCGGCATTGGGCGTTCGCTTTCCTCGGTTACGCAATCAATATGCTCGCGGTCCCCGCGCTGGCGCTAGCCAGACAATGGCCGCTTGCCGCCAGTCTCGTGGTTTCCGAGCGCGTTGGTCGAGGCATTCGCAAGCCGACTGTGGAAGCGATGTTGTCGTATGCCGGCAGATCAATAGGCGCCGGCTGGGTGTTTGGACTGAACGAAGCACTCGATCAGGCAGGCGCGACGATCGGGCCCTTACTTATGGCGCTGGTGCTTTATCTCAATGGCGGATATCGAACTGGTTTTGGCGTCCTGCTCATTCCAGCCTTGCTTTGTCTTGGGACCTTGGTCCTGGCGCGGATTCTTCGCCCGCGCCCGCATGAATTGGAAGAAGGCGCCGGGCACACCTTTGCGACCACTAATCTTACACAAACCTACTGGATCTATCTTGTGGCGGGCGCATTGCTTGCCGCCGGGTTTGCCGATTTCGCATTGATCGGTTTTCACTTTCAAAAGGCGAACGTCGTGGCGGGAAACGTGATTCCCGTGTTTTATGCAGTTGCGATGGCGGCCAGCGCGCTTGCATCCATCCCGTTGGGCCGGCTGTTTGACAGGCTTGGTTCGAATGTGTCTTTGTTCGCCTTTCTGATTTCTGCCGCTGCCGCACCGTTCATTTTTCTGGGCGCATCGGTCTTTGCATTGGTTGGAATGATTTTTTGGGGCGTTGGAATGAGCGCGCAGGGTTCGCTGTTTCAAGCGATGCTTACCCGAGTTATTCCACCACAGAAACGAAGCACAGCTTTTGGCTTGTTTGATACCGGCTACGGAATTGCATGGTTTCTAGGGAGCGTAGTGATGGGACTGCTATACGACAAATCGATCCTCGCTGTGGTGCTGTTTTCAGTCGTTCTCCAACTTGCTGCGATTCCCGTCCTTTTTTTCGCGAATAAGGAGCGCTAACGTTTCATCGTGGATCCCTACGCAAAGCCAAGGGAGCGAAAAGTCGGAGCGCGCCGGCCGAAGATTTCGCATTTGGCAGAGTCGGTTAACAGAAGGACGCGAAGAGAACGCCAGGCGGAGAAAGAAGCAGTGGCTGCCGAGCGGCGTGCAATCAAAAAGGCAGCGCGTCGCCATCTGAAACAGCAATTGCTCGAAGAACTGGATACTGGCGATTTGTGACAGCCGGGCTCTTCCAGCCTGGCTACAGCATCATCGCTTTACGTTTTGCGATTCGGCGGCAGGCATTAGAGTTCGCCTCATGCGCAAAGCCGATCTATCAGTCGTCGCTACCATATTACTTGTAGTAACTCTCGCCGTTGGCCGCGCCCAGTCCCCCTCCCAGCGTAACCCGGATGTTTCAAACAAGGCGCTGATCACGAAGTCAACGCCCGGCATAAGCACCGACGCATTTAAAAATCAGAGTGCGAACGCAACTGACGCCCTGCACAAGATGGCGGACGATTATTACGCGTGGCGTAACGAAAATTATCCAGTCCGTAGCAGCGACGTCGGACTTCATACATGGGACGACCGGCTGACTGATTATTCGCCGGCGAAAATTGCAGAGCGCGCGCAACATGTGCATTCACTTCTGGAGAAAGTACGCGCAATGAAAACCGATAACTGGCGGAAGAACGATCGGATCGACTGGATCCTGTTCCGCGTGCAATTGGAGAATGTCGATTTTGGAAATCGCATTCTGAAATTCGAGCGGACAAATCCGCAGGTTTACGTCCGCGAATGCACCGATGCGATTTTTTCGCTGCTGAAAAAGGAATATGATACGCCAAAGAAACGGGCGCTCGCTGCGACGGCGCGTCTCAAACAAATGCCGGCGCTGTTAAAGCGGGGCCTGACCAATTTGCAAAACCCGGTAAAGCTTTATGCGCAGCTGGCGATCCAATCGGCGCGCTCAATCGATCCGCTTTTAAATAAAAGTTTAATGGCGCTCGATGTCGGGCTCGCGCCTAACGAGCACGATGACCTGATCAAAGTGCGCGACGCCGCCCAGGCTGCTGCCCACAGCTATGCAGACGAGCTGGAGAAACGCCTGCCGAAAATGGTCGATTTCGCGCCGATGGGCGAAGCAAACTACAATTATTATCTTAAGCACGTTTTGCTTCTGCCACTCAACGCCGCAGAGGTAGAGATGATTGGGCGGGCAGAGCTCGCGCGTTATCGCACGCTTGAGGCGCTGTTGCCCGATCCGAAATTAGCCGACCCTGATCCGAAACGGGCTGCTCACATTCCGCCGGATCAGGAATCGTTCCTGAAAGCGTATGAAAGCCGCGAAGCAGAAATGATAAGCTTCTTGAAGGAGCACAATCTTGTATCCTTGCCGGATTATCTCGGGCAGTTTCAAATTCGACAATTGCCCGAGGCCTTCAGGCCAACCAGCCCCGGCGGTTTCATGAATCCTCCCGGTGTTTACGACAAGGACCCAACGGGATTCTTTTTCATTCCCACCTACAATCCGGAATCGAAGAATTTTTATATTCGCGCGGCGATTGAAGATCCACGCCCGATTCTTGGACATGAAGGAATTCCAGGGCATTTTCTTCAGCTGTCAATCGCGAATCATTTAAGCGACGAGATTCGCCGCCAGCATGACGACACGGTGTTCATCGAAGGCTGGGCGCTTTACGGCGAAGAAATGTTGATGCGCACTGGTCTTTATCCAAATAACTCGCCTGCGCAGGGACAAATTCTGCGCCTGTCGCGCTATCGCGCGGCACGCATCGGAGTTGATGTAAATCTGCACACCGGCCGATGGAGTTTCGAGCAAGCCGTCAAATACTTCATGGACGCGGGCGGATTGGATCGCGAAGCAGCTGAAGGCGAAGCGGCAGGTGCAGCTTCCAGTCCAACACAAAAAAT
>DASTZJ010000374.1:0-5992 GCA_035764345.1 Candidatus Udaeobacter sp. | reverse complement strand
AGCGGCAAGTAATTCCGTGACGACCTTCACCGATTGGCGAACGCGATCCCCGTCCGGTCCCGGCGCATTCATGGTGAAAACTTCCATTCCGTCTTTCACGGGATGCTGACAGGCGGGAAGAAGTTTTCGCTCGGCCGCACGTTTGCCGCGTTTCTGTCCGTAGATTTGGACGACACACAACCGACAAACCGCGACTGGTTTCATATGTGGCAAGTGACAAAGTGTCGGGATCGGAATCTTCGCTTGGTCGTCGTAAAGCTTCGTCGCGGCGTCGTAGATCGTGGTGTAACGCGGAGTCGTCTGACCATCGAGGTCCTGCACAACATTGCCGTTCGCGTCCTTCAAAGGCTCGGCCAGTGGCACGGTGATCGATTGCCCGTCGATCTGCAGTGTGACCTGCTTTTCGTAATCGCCCTGCGTCGGCGCATCCAGCCTAACGAGTTGTCCGTTGATATCGCGGCTGAACAAACCTTCGTCGTCGTCACGAACGAAAAGGCCGCCGGATCTTTCGGGAATAATTGGCATTTCAGTTGAAGTGGTGCGGCAGATTCTGGGGAGCGCACGCTTGCAGCGTGCTGGTTTCGGTATTCTGCCGAAACGAACTTTTCGTGAATTCTTCGCCGAACGAGTAGTTCTGCATTTCAAGAAGGTTTGTCGCCGCAGAATGCGGCGACCAGCACGGTGCAAGCGTGCGCTCCCCAGAGCTCTCATCGATATCGGATCGTGATCTCATTGCTTCAGATGTTTGCTTACGTCGTCGTTGAAGTAGTTAATCGCGGTGCGCAACGGCACGGGCACGGAACGGCCGAGTCCGCAGATCGACGCTAGCTCGATGGCGCGACCCATCTCGGCGACGAGCGGCAACAACTCGTTAGACCAACGCGTTCGATTAATTTTTCCATCGAGCAAGTTTTCGCCTAACGAGACCATTTTCTGCGCGCCCAATCGGCACGGAACGCATTTGCCGCAGGATTCGTTTCGGAAAAATTCGAGCGAATTCACTGCTTCCTCCGCCATGTCGCGACCTTCGGCGTAAACGATTAGTCCCGCGCCGAGCGCCTGCGTCGGGCTGAGTGCACGGAACAAATTCAGCTCCAGTTCCAGATCGAGAATATCCAATTCAGTTGCGTTTGGATCGAGTCCGCGGCGCCTAACGAGTGCTTGCCACGATTTGTTGTTCGTGTGATCGCGCGGCAAACCGGCCGTGGTAGTTAATTTCGCCGGAAGAAATCCGCCGCTTGGTCCGGACGGCGCGAAGCCTTTTAGTTTCCGATCACCGACGATGCCCTGGCAGAATTGCTCGCCGTAAATCAACTCGCGCAACGTTAATCCCATAGGCACTTCGTAAACTCCCGGCCGTTTCACGTCGCCGGAAACGGAAAACAAGCGCCGCCCTTTCCATTCGTTCACACCTTGCGCTGCGTAACTGACGCCGCTGTTCATGCAGACGTACGGAACCCACACGAAGGTTTCGACGTTGCTCACCAACGTCGGTCGATCATCGAGGCCGTTCGTTTCCAGCTTCGGCGGCATGTTGCGGGGTTCGCCGCGACGGTCCGCCATAGCTTCGATGAGCGCGCTTTGTTCGCCGCAAATGTAGCCGCCCGGACTAACGAATACTGAAACCGGAAAGGGCCGGCCGAGCAGCAACGCATTCGGTCCGCAAACGCCGAGTTCTTCCGCGCGCGCGATCTCTTTGCGGCAGGCTTCGATCTGCTCGGGATATTCGTGGCGAATGAAAATGAAACCTTCCGTCGCGCCGGTGACGAGCGCGGCGAGAATCACGCCTTCGAGGACAAGATGCGGGATGCGCAAAAGCAGCTCGCGGTCCTTGAATGTGCCGGGCTCGCTTTCGTCGCCGTTCACGACGATGAAAGCGCGCGTGTCATCGCGGCGTTGAACCGCGGTGCGCACGGCGTCGCGCACGTCGCGCCATTTTTGCGTTGCCGGAATTCCGGCGCCGCCGAGACCCCGCAGATCGGCATCCTTCAATTCGTCGAGCAAAATTTCCGACCAACCGGCAAGCTCACGTCCTTTGGCCCAATCGTCTTCCGTATGCCAGCAACGCAACGCTTCTTCTACCTGCTCGGGCAACGCACCTTCGAATTTGGTTTGCAGGGCGCCGTTGCGGAAACGCACGATGTCGTCCTGCGGCCAATCGAATTTTTCTGAAAGAAGATTCGCCGCCCGTACGAGTGCTTCATCGCGAATCTGGATCGCACGCATGACGGCGGCGTATTCCGGTGATTTGCCCGCGTACGGATCGACGGTGACCGGCGCGGGCGAGAAAGGTTGATCGATGTCGTGATCGGCGGGACGCACTTCACCGCGCAACCAGTCCTGCGCGATTTGCTTCAGCTCGGCGGTGGAACGTTTGAGATAAAAATAATCGTGCTCCGATCCTGTGACGGAAACGCACGCAGCGGGCGCACGATCGCAACGGCCGAGACACGAGACGCCTTCGACGTGAATCATGCCGGCGCCGTTGCCTAACGAGTCCTTCAGATCGCGCAGCATTTTCCGCGAGCCAGCCATGTGACACGCCATGTCACGGCAGATTTTCAACGTCACGGGTTTTGGCGGCGTGAGTTGAAAATGCGGGAAGAAACTCGCGACGGAATGCAATCGATACAGCGGCACGCCGGTTTGCTCGGAATATTGCTCGAGTGCTTCACGTTTCAGATAGCCGACCTGGCTCTGGATTTTTTGCAGCGCGGTGACGAGCGAACCCATTTTATCTGGAAAGATTTGGCACGTTCGGTTTGAGGAGCGTACGCTTGTAGCGTGCGCTCCCCAGAAGCTCAATGTCCGCGTGCATCTGTCTTTAACAACATTTGTTTAAACGAAATTGTCGAGTCGGTCATCGCTGCAGTGCTGGGTTGATCGGGCGAATGATACAAGTGGCAGGTGGCGCATTCGCTCGCCTTGCGCGCAATGCCCCCCGCACTGTGACAACGCACGCAACTTTCTTTCGCCGGAATGAGAACATCAGAAGTCAACCGGCTCGATGCCGCGGCGACGTGACATTCTCGGCAGCTCGCCACCGTGGCGTGTTTCGCGTGACTGAAATGGGCGCGCGGCAACCAGCGTTCGATCATGACCGGCTTGGTGATCTCCGCCGTCGGATAAGAAATGCCGGCGGCTTGTTTCACCTCATGACAAAAAGCGCAGCCGGTGTATTTCGCGCGACTGCTGGAATCGTTTTGTTGCGAGGCTTTGTATGGGTCAGTGGTGAAGAAAACGCTGCGCTCCAGCTCCTCCGCATTCGAAAACTGCGTGAGCAACTGCCGCACCTGCCGGACGGCGAATTCGTTGATCTTCGTTTCATTCGTTAGGCCACGTTTGCGTCGCGCCAGCTCGGCGTATTGCGCGGGGAGCGTGCGCAAAAATGTGCGGACAAGTTGCGCGTCGCCGTGCGGTAGTTGGAAATCCGGATTGCGTACATCGAACTGCAGCGAATGACATTCCTGGCAATGCGCTTCGAAACTGATTGGCTGCATGTAGCGGCCGTTCGGCTCGGGCTGATGGCAGTAGTTGCAATCGAGCTTGCCAGCTTTCGTCGACGGAATGTCGCTGCTGTTCAGATGACGCGCATGATTGAAACGCAGCACATCATTATCGCGCACATTTTCGCGCTGCAATTGAAATGGCGGGTGACCTTCGCTGAATGAGGCGAACGTCTTTGTGTAGCCATCGGCCGGACGTGGAAGTTGCAAAACGATTTGGCGGAAGTTCACCAGCTTCGGATTCAGACGAAAACGCTGGCGCGGCAGCTGTCTTCCGCGCTCGGCCGAAGCTTGCATGACCACGCTGTTGTTGTGACACGAAGCGCAATCCAGACTCACTATTCGCATCAGCGCGTCTAATCCCTGATGTTCCCTGTGACACGCCGAACACGAGCGATTCGTGACGACATTGGGCTCGTGGAAATCGTGCTGCTGATGACATTGCCCGCAGGCGCGATCGATGCGCTCGAATGAGGGCGCACCTTTTTCGAAGCGATCGTTCAGCACCTGGAAAAATCCCGGCGGCTGTCCCGCGGAACTACTCGTTAGGCGCTCCGGCACGTGGCAGGAAACACAGCCATCTTGCAAATGCGCATGCGAACGCGAAAGCGGACCGGTGTTGAAAAATTCCTGCGGCTTTTCTTTCTCACAGTAATAAATCGCAACTACTCCGCCGGCGAAAAGCACAACGCTGAGGAGAAATCGCGCGCTGCGCCACACCGTGCGCGTGAAACGTGATTGCACGCGATCGCGATAACTCTTGGCGATTTCCCGTTGCGTGCCGCGTTCTTCATCCATGGTGCATCAATAACGAAAGAGCGTGACAAAGGCGTGCCACACCGTCATGAGCAGGAGCAGAAACGAAAACGGCACGTGCACGAAGAGCCAGCCGTGCAGCCAGTATTGCATGCGCAGTTGTGTATCGGTGAGGCGGCGTTCGTCGCACCACCGGCGCATTTCATCGACACGCGCTCGATACATTTTATCAACGCGCAATTTCAGATGACTAAAAATGTCATCCGCCTCGCGCGCGTGACCGAGCCGATATTTTTCGCCGCGTCGGGCACGCAGGTACGGGAGCAAGCGTTGCTCGATGAAACCGGCGAGCACTTCCTCCTGTGAAACATCGGTAGCTACCACGGCCGATCCGCTCGTCGCCTGCTGTTTCAAACTGCGCTGCAATTTTTCCGCGGCGGCGCAGAGTTGCGCGCGCACATTCGGAATTTGCTCGAAAACAATTTCCGCCGCCAACGATTCCTTCATCATCGTCGGCAACTTGTGTTGCAGGATGAGCCCATAAATTCCGCTCACCATCACGATCGCGTAGAGCACCATCAGCGTCGTCGTCATCGGGCCACCCAGACGAAAACCGCTGTGCAGAAGAATCAGCGGAATCGTGAGGAACGTGAGCCAGATGTGACCGCGCAACCAGCGTTGCACATTTCCTACCGGGAGAAACGGGAGCTTCTTGCGCACGCCGAGCAGCGCCGCGAACACAAAAATGCCCAACGAGATTGTGCCGAGCACGAGCCCAAGCGGCGTGCCGCCGATGCTGCGATGATCCGACGGGTTTTGGAGCAGCGAGGATGGTACTCGGAATGTGGCCGGCAAAAGCTCTGGCTGGAAGTTACCAAGGTAAATCCAGAAAGCTGCCATTGTGGCTAGCACGACAAAAATCATCCACGGGACGTGTGAGCGGTTAAAAACCCGCATACCGAGAGATTGTGATTTCAGGCGTGCTCACGAAGCGATCATCCATGGCTGGATCGAGCTTCCGCGTGTACCGACCGAGGCGAATTGCTCAGCGGTTCACCGGAAAGTTTCTCAGGGGGTTCCTGCATATCGCATGGTCGTGAGGCGACGGCCAAAAAAAATACATTGTCCGTGCTTGTTGTGGAAGAACTTTCCCGTCGCGGGAATCAATGCATCCCGTCATCAAGCTTTTGGAATGGTTTTCCGCTGCGATTTCCGCTAGTGTCGAGAAGATGATCCGAAGCGATCGATGGAGGCGAAGTCGGTTGCTACTGACGGCCCATTAGCGGTCATTTCTCTGATAGTTCAATAATTCCATTCCAGTTCTTCAGATCCTGCCCTCGGAGTATCACAATTTTTCGTAAGTAAAACTGTGCCGGCCCATCGGAACCGCCTCGAAGGTCACAAGTGCGGTTCATCAGATCGGTCGCCTTGGAAAATTCCCCCGCCCGGAAAACGTCGAGTCCTGCCTCGAAAGCATCAATCCAAGCTCGCTCTGCCGAAGCTGCCTCACAGCGGCCGAGCAACTCGTGAATACTCACACTATGAGCTTTGCCTGCCACACGAAATTCCCCAAGCCGTCTAGTGATGAACTTATCTTTTAGCTGTTCTCTGACGGCCTCGGAAATCAAGATTTGCGTGCCGAGATATTTGTTCAGAGACTCAAGACGCGAAGCCAGGTTCGTCGTGTCTCCGATCATTGTGTAATCGAACCGAAACGATGAGCCGAGATT
>DASTZJ010000373.1:0-2546 GCA_035764345.1 Candidatus Udaeobacter sp. | reverse complement strand
GTTTCATCTCTTCACTTTCCTGCAATTTAAGTTCTTCGTAATTGCGCGCCGCCCAACCGTCCGCGACATGAACCAGCATCAGCTTCGCGTGCGTCAGGCGTGCGAGCGGGCGGATGTGCTGGAGGATCGTTTGATCAGTTTCACGATTCTCGACCGGGATCAGAATGGTTTTATACATAGCGATGGTTTCTAGGATAGCCAGCCGCGGAAGGTTTGGACAAGCAGCCACGCATTAAGCGACGCGATCACGACGGCAACCAGCCAGGCGAGCATTTTGATCCAAAGCGGATTCACGAACTCTCCCATCTTAAGCTTGTCGCTCGTAAACATCACGAGCGGAAAGACCGCGAAGCTGAGTTGCAGGCTCAGGATCACCTGACTGAGCACGAGCAGCTTTGCCGTGCCGCTTTCGCCCGAAATAAGTGTCACAATCACTGCCGGAATGATGGCAATCAAGCGGGTGATCAACCGCCGCAACCACGGTTTCAGACGAATGTTGAGAAATCCTTCCATCACGATCTGGCCAGCGAGAGTGCCGGTGAGCGTAGAATTTTGGCCGGAAGCCAGCAGCGCGATCGCGAAGAGAGTGCTGGCGCCGGTGACACCGAGCAGCGGCGAGAGAAGTTTGTAGGCATCGCCGATCTCGGCGACTTCGCTGTGGCCGCTGCGATAAAACGTCGCCGCGGATACGATAAGAATCGCGGCATTGATGAAGAGCGCGAACATGAGCGCGAAGGTCGAGTCGATGGTCGCGAACTTGATTGCTTCCCGTTTGCCGCGCGGGTTGAGCTCGTAATTGCGTGTCTGCACGATCGAAGAATGCAGGTAGAGATTGTGTGGCATCACCGTCGCGCCGAGGATGCCAATGGCGATGTAAAGCATCTCGGGATTCACCACGATCTGCGGTGATGGGAGGAAACCTTTGGCGATTCCAATGAGATCCGGTCGAGAAAAAATAATTTCCAATCCAAAGCAGACGCCGATTGTGCCGACGAGCGCGATGACCAGTGCCTCGGTGTAGCGGAAGCCTTTGTTTTGAAGCATGAGGATCACCAGCACATCAAGCGCGGTGATGCAAACTCCCCAGATGAGGGGAATGCCAAAAAGCAAATTAAATGCGATCGCCGAGCCGATCACTTCGGCGAGGTCGCATGCCGCGATGGCCAGTTCGCATATGATCCAAAGGCAAAAGGAGACGGGCTTGCTGTAATGGTCGCGGCAGGCCTGGGCGAGGTCGCGTCCGGTCGCGATCCCCAGTTTGAGGGAGAGGCTCTGGAGGAGGATGGCCATGAAGTTTGAAATCATGATGACCGAGAGCAGCGTGTAGTTGAACCTGGAGCCACCCGCTAGATCCGTGGCCCAGTTACCCGGGTCCATGTAGCCGACGGCAACTAAGAAACCCGGCCCGGCAAAAGCGAGGATCTTGCGGTAAAAACTCGCGGGATGTGGAACAACCAGCGTGCGGTGGACCTCCGAAAGACTCCGGAGCATTGGCTGTGAACGCCAGCCCGATCTTGCGTAAAAGCTCTCGTCCTGCCGAGAATTAGGCATGCCTAAATTAGTTCTATCTTGCTATGAATTTGTCAACCGGCAAATAATTTTGTGTTGATCGAACGCCGTGCTGGTCGTTAATTTCTTGCCATGCCTGGCAAAACCAATCCATCTCGCAGCTCGGCTGCCGTCGAGGATTATCTGGAGCGCATCCTCGAGCTGATTAACTCGAAAGGGTATGCGCGCGTGGTCGACATCGCAGCCGCATTGAAGATTTCACAGGCAAGCGTGACCAACATGGTCCAGCGCCTGGATGCTGAAGGGCTATTAAAATACGAAAAATACCGCGGACTTATCCTCACTATAACCGGCAAATCTCTCGCGCGTAAAATTGCGCAACGGCACCGAATCCTGACCGATTTCTTCAAACTCCTCGGCCTTGACGAACGGGTGATCTATCACGACGTGGAAGGAATGGAACATCACATCAGTCCCACGACATTGCGCGCGATTGAGGCGCTTACTGTCCAGTTACGGCGACGGCCTGCATTGCGCGCACTATTGGAAACCGCAATTGCGTAAGGGCACCCATGAGAAACAAAAAAATCTCATCGCGTCGGGCTGCGATTCCCGTTCGGGCGCTTGATTTCGTCATGTATAACACAAAAAACATCCGCCGGGCCCGTGCCTTTTATCAGAAGCTTTTTGGCCTCAAACGCGGACAGGAGTGGAATGATTTCTGGAGTGAGTTCGCGACCGAACCGTTGACCTTCTGTCTCAACGGCACGGCACATAAACGCCATCCCGAATGGGACTGGAGTGGGCCAGCGTGCGTCGCGCTAGCGGTGGACGACGTTCGCGCTGCGGTGGAAGTTTGCCGCAGACACCGCGTTAAGATACTTATCGAGCCAGTCGAGACGCGCGTATGCTGGATGGCATGGATTGCCGATCCGGATGGCAACCGGATTTGCCTGCATTCGCGCAAAGACGGGACGGCGGGATAGGCTACGCCTCGCCAGATGCAGGCACTGTCGCTGCAGTGTTGCCGCTCAATT
>DASTZJ010000372.1:0-5225 GCA_035764345.1 Candidatus Udaeobacter sp. | reverse complement strand
GACGCCGAGATGATTGGAAGGTCGAAGTGTTAAACCGCGTAATGGCCAGACCGTTAAGTCGGTAAATGGATCGAGCGATAATGCGCTTTAGGCTTCAAGGTTTCAACGCTTTAACGATCTAACGTGCCAACGCCATCTGTCGGTTGCACGCAAGAGAGGAAACTGGCAAATTGAATTGCACTGGAGGCGTTTCCTCATAGCGTTCCACTTCACTTTTTTTGGGAAAAACCATGGCCGATGTCGCAAACAAATACGCCGAAAACGTACCGGGCAAATTCTACGTCGATGATCAATGCATCGATTGCGATTTGTGCCGCGAAACCGCGCCTGCCAATTTCAAGCGGAACGATGACGGCGGCCATTCCTACGTCTATAAACAACCGGAGACGCCGGAAGAAGAGGGCCTTTGCAAAGAAGCGATGGAAGGTTGCCCGGTCGAAGCGATAGGCAACGACGGAGCGTAAATGGCGGGGCGCGACCGCTAGGCGCGCCGCAAACGCGTGTGAATGCGCAAGCAAACGCCCAACGCCCTACGCCCAACGCCCAACGCCCAACTGAAAACGTTCCCATTGCGCTAAGCATCGCAGGTTCCGACAGCAGTGCCGGCGCTGGTATTCAGGCCGATCTCAAGACCTTTTCAGCGCTTGGTGTTTATGGATTGACCGCCGTCACCTGCATCGTCGCGGAAATTCCCGGAAAAGTTTCGCGGATTGAGCCGGTCAGCGCGGAAATTGTTCGCGAGCAAATCGAAGTGCTCGCAAACAGTTTTCAGATCGCAGCGATCAAGACTGGTCTGCTTTGCTCCGCGGAAATCATTTCCGCCATAGCCAAAACGATACGGGACATAGACAAGATGTTGGCGCCACGGATTCCGCTGGTGATCGATCCGGTTTTTGTCGCGACGAGCGGCGATCCTCTCCTTGAACCGGTGGCTATCGAAACTTACGAGAAGGAATTGTTCCCACTCGCGAGCGTAATTACCCCAAATCTCAATGAGGCGGGGCGGTTACTTGGAACGAAAATTGAAGGCCGGCGATTGATGGGTGTTGCCGGGAAAGAGTTGGAGAAGAAATTCGGAACCGCGATCCTTCTGAAAGGCGGTCATCTAGCGGGTGACCGCGCGATCGATCTTCTGTTTGCCGATGGGAAAGTGGTGGAATTTTCAGCCCCGAAAACTTTCGGGGTCGCAACGCTTGGCACCGGCTGCACGTATTCGGCGGCAATCACCGCCGGCCTTGCCTTTGGCCGACCTCTCGAAAAAGCGATCAGTGACGCCAAGAAATTCGTGACCGACTCAATCGCGCGACATTTCCGATGGACGTCGCGTTCCGGCAAAAATCTCGATGGACTGAATCATTTGCTGTAACACGCAACAGCAATGCTCGATAGATGAGCTTCTGTCTCGGATGAAAAAGCTCATAGCTAGTTTAACGCTTTTGCCTTGCGTGGTCGCATTCTGCAGCGCACTTGATCCGAGCAATTTTTTTTATCGGACATCGCCGGCAGGCGCGCCACTGAAGATAGAGCCAGTGTACTACGCACCGCGACCAAGTTACCCATTAGAAGCACGGCAAAATGGTTGGGAGGGTGAAGGTTTGTTTGAACTTCACATCGGTCCCGGTGGTCGAGTTGAATCGGTGAAGATTCTAAAAAGCACTGGCCACCCAACATTGGACAAAGCTGCAAGTGAGGGCCTTCGCGAGTGGCGCTTTCGCGCAAACAGCATCGATCTGGTCAGAGTGCCATTGGAATATAAAATAACAGCCTTGGTGCGCCCAACAGGCCACCCGCATGGCTACGGATTGAAAGCGCGGGGTGATTGCGAAAAAGCCATAATATTCGCTCACGCGCGCGGCTAAGGCATTCATCTCGTTGTGGTATATCAGACCAACACCACTCTCCGATAGGATTGCATATCTTACTCTTTCGCCTTTGCGCTCTCCCAACGCTTCAACTGCATCGCTTCGAGTGCAGCGACAGTTTCCGCCTGTTTTTTGCTGCGGCCGCTGCCTTGGCCAAGAACGATTCCCTCCCAAACAACCTGTGAGGCAAACGTCTTCTCGTGCTCAGGCCCACTTTGCGAAACTAATTCATAGACCGGACTGCGCGGCGAGATGCTTTGCAACAACTCCTGAAGCTGGCCCTTGGGATTGATGTCCACTGGTGTTTCCGCCAGTTGCTCGAGATCGCCGCGGGTCTGGTTCAAAACGAACTCCTTCGCTGGTTCCAGACCGCCGTCGAGGTAAATGGCACCGATGAGCGCTTCAAACGCATCGGCCAATGTAGACGTTCTTCCCCGGCCGCCGCTGCTTTCTTCGCCGCGGCCCATCAAAATGTAGCGTCCCAAGTCGAGCGCGGCGGCATGCGCTCTCAACGCTTCGCGAGAAACCAGCCGCGAACGCAGTTTCGTTAGTTGTCCTTCGGCTTCAGTTCGAAAATGGCCAAACAGATACTCGGTGATAACAAGCTGGAGAACGGCGTCGCCCAAAAATTCCAAACGCTGATAGTCAAAATGATAACGTTGCGCCTCATGGCCGAGGCTCGGGTGCGTGAGCGCCTCCGCCAGCAAAAGTGAGTTCCGGAATTTGTAGCCGATGCGTTCTTCGAGCGGTGTCACTTTTTTGCCATTCTGAGCGAAATCGAGGAATCTCTCAACTCAGTATAACGGCTACCGTTTGCCTACAGAGAACAAGGCTCGGCGGATCGGGGGACGTGATCTGTTATCGTCTTTGGTAAACCTCAAGCGACGTGACCACATCCAATGCACGCTGTAACACTGGATCGTGCGCTGGGGGCTTCTCCGGCGCGCGGCCACGGCGTTGCTGCGCTGCCTCAGCCGCTTCCACTTCGGGATTTGTCCCAGCTAAGAGCGCTGCCTCATTCATGTGCGGCCGGCCCCCTTCGTAAACAAACGGGCCCATTCCTTTTTCACCGCTCAGTTGGAAAATCTGCCGCTTGTCTGCCATCGACGTATCGACAGGCAAATCTGGTTTTATTCCCTCCGGAAACAGTGCGCGACCGTCAGGGGAAATCATTTCCGCGACGGCAACGTGTAGAATTTTGCCGCTCGGTAACGACAAATCGGAGTATTCAGCCGCGCGACCGGCAGTCGTTTGCCCGATGAGCAGGGCCCTGTTGTAAAATCGTAGTGCGGCAGCGATCGCCTCGGCCGCACCAATCGTATCGCCATCTGTGAGTACCATAACCAGGCCGCGAAATGCCGGATCACGATCCGAACTGAAGACGCGGTCCTGACGTCCCGCCGGCTTGCGCAGGGTAAAAAGCGTTTTGCCTTTTGGACAAAACCGCTTTGCAAATTCGGCGGCCAGCGGCAAGTCAGTCGTTGCCTGGCTGGCGCGAAGGTCCACAACGAGCGCGTTCACGTTTTTCGCGGCGAAATTGCTGAGGCTCTTGTCCAACGCCTGAAGGTTAGCTGCGTTTAATGAACCAACGCGCACGTATCCGATGTGCCCTCCGATAATCTCACTGTAAAAGACGCCTGGTGCTTCCGCCGGCGCGTTCTCCTTAGCGGGCAAAAGCATTACGCCGCGCGGCAGCCGCACTATGAGGCCCTCAACGGTCGCCCGATTCAACTCGGTGTCGGTAATTGCATCAGGATTTGTAAAATTGGTTTTTAATAGCGTGATGACTGCCTGCAGGTCAGCCGGGCCTAACGAATTGACCAGGTCTTCTGTTGTTGGGCTGGCCGAGGGCGAAGGCGATGCGAGTGCGGATGGTCTTGCCGAGGCGGCCGGCCTGCTTGGAGGCATTACAGTCGGCCCTGGAGCTTGCGCCAGCGCACTTATCGCCAGGAAGAAGCTAATCAAGGCCAACGACGTGAATTGATACATTGGAAACCAGATGCCGACCTATAACGCATTTTCTAACTGCGCGAAAATTCGAAATCCGAATGGCTTCGCCACGTTAAATCGTTGAATCGTAAATCTGATGTAACAATGTAACGAATCACGTTGCTCAAATTAGAATTTCTCAGTGGCTTGCCCTTGAGCAATGTCGCGCCGGTAGTGGCAGTTCTCGAAGTGAATGCTGGAGACAGCCTCGTATGCGCGTGCGCGTGCGGCTTCGAGTGTTGGTCCAAGCGCGGTCACAGCGAGAACGCGACCGCCAGCAGTCTTAACTTCGCCGTTGGCGCGTTTAGTGCCGGCGTGAAAAATCTGAACATCTTCGAGCTTTGCCGCGTCGTCGAGACCCGAAATCGTCTTTCCAATTTCGTATTTACCAGGGTAACCAGCAGACGCCAGTACGACGGTGACCGCAGCGCGCGTATCCCATTCGATCGCACACTTGCTGAGATTTCCATCAATCGTCGCTTCCAACAGCGGTAGCAGATCGGATTTCATTCGGGGCAAAAGTGCCTGTGTCTCCGGGTCGCCGAAACGGCAATTGAACTCGAGCACACGCGCCCCCTTGCCGGTAATTATCAAGCCCGGATAAAGGAGTCCACGAAACGTTATTCCCTCTTGCAGGAGACCGTGTAGTAGCGGCTGCATAATTTCCGTCTCGAATTGCGATTGCAGCTTCTTGCTCCAATTGTTGGCAGGGCTGAAAGCGCCCATTCCTCCCGTGTTCGGGCCCTGATCGCCGTCCAGTGCGCGCTTGTGATCGCGCGCCGATTCAAGCAAACGATAGCTGGTTCCGTCGACCAAGGCGTGCAGCGAACATTCTGTCCCACGCAAGAAATCCTCGATCACAATGCGCCGACCCGCGTCACCAAAGCGGCCCTGGTTCATCATCTCGTCGATTGCGGATCTAGCCGTGGCGGCATCAGGGGCGATGGTCACGCCTTTTCCCAGAGCAAGTCCGTCCGCCTTGATTACGACGGGAAATTTTAGCCGCTCGCAGTAGCGAAGGGCCTCGCTACTGTCGGAAAACGTCCTCGCCTCGGCTGTGGGAATTTTCTGCGTGCGCATCAGCTCTTTCGCGAAAATTTTGGATGCCTCAATGCGCGCCGCCGATTTCGTTGGACCAAAGGCGCGCAATTTTTCAGCATCAAAAAGATCAACAATCCCCGCCGCAAGCGGATCGTCCGGACCGACCACCGTCAGGTCGATGCGATTTTCCCTGGCAAACCGAACGAGCGCCTTCAAATCATGCGCGGGAATAGCAACATTTTCAGCAATTGCCGCAGTGCCTGCGTTTCCAGGCGCGCAGAAGATTTCCTCTGCATGCGGAGATTGCGCGATCTTCCACGCAAGCGCGTGTTC
>DASTZJ010000371.1:0-6986 GCA_035764345.1 Candidatus Udaeobacter sp. | reverse complement strand
CCAGCCCAGATTCGGGAAAGCCTCGTCAAGCTCGCATCCGCACTCAGGGAAACGCGGAAATGATCGTTCTGACGAGCCTGATCCACAGACTTCACAGACCAAGGTTTTGGGGATTCTAGGGAGTCAGATCAAAACCGCGGCGGCCCTTGCGCGCGCGCTTCGTAAATGTGCATCGCGTTGTGGCTTTATTCTCTTAGCCAGCTGAATGGCCGGAGCTATTCTCGCTATTTTCCAGCCGTGAAGAAAAACAGCTGCTTTTAGGGCAGGCAATTTCTGCACAGCAAAAGACAAAGAAGGCGGAGCAGGAAAACGTTCATCAAGTTATCAGGGGCACAAAAGGAGAAGTATGCATTACCTGATTCTACCCATTGCCATATTGATGATGGTCCTCTACATGCTGACCATCGTCGCCTTTTTGTGTTATGTTGGGCGGCACGGACGCTGGACATCCTAATCACCCCGGCTCCCACTTAATGATCGGGCGCGCTTCACGCGCGTAAATGGTTATGAGCACTCTTTGAAATCGCCCGTGTGCTCGTGCGTCTCGGTCACATTGCCACCACTGTCACAAACGCGGACCACAGCGTCATGTGAGCGGCTGAAAAACTTGGCGTGGTCGATTGCGTCTCTGAATTCTCAAACGAAATGCTGTTCTGGGTTGTCTAAACGCCTCGCTGGGGTGGGGATTACGATTCGCAAGAACGGCTCAATTCTCGGCTTCAGTAGTAACCCAACCAAGAAAGTTAACTCCAAATGAAAATCACAAAGAAAGTGCAAATCGTCGCGCTCGCCGCGCTTTCGTTTGGCATCGCAAGCCCGTGCGTTGCACAGAGCGATGCTCCTTATACCGAAGGTCCGGTCTGGACGATCACGATGGTCCAAACCAAAGCAGGCCTGGGCGATGTATACCTCAAAGAGCTCGCCAAGACTTTGAAGGCCTCGCTTGAGGAAGCGAAGAAGCAGAATCTAGTCGTCGATTACAAGATCCTGCTGGGCAACGCCGCTACACCGCAGGACTTCAACATCCTGATAATGGTGGAATCGAAGAACATGGCCGCGCAGGATAACGCGCGCGAAAAGTTCGATCCGATCGCCAGAAAAGTCGTGGGCACAACCGATCAACAGCAGGCGATACAAGTGAAACGCCTCGATATTCGCGAGATCATGGGCACCAAGCTCATGCGCGAAATCACGCTGAAGTAATCCCCGGGGTGCTCGATTAATTCGGGAATCTGATGCCACCGCCGGTGAGAATCGGCTCATCGTCGGCGGCATCGTAGCGGCTTTTTGTTCGGCTCGAATCCGAAGGGAGTGCGTCACCACTCTTTGAAGTCGCCCGCGTGCTTGTGCGTCTCGATCACGTTGCCAGCTTCATCGTAAACGCGAATGACGGCATCATGTGAGCGGCTTTAAACTGCTCGCAGCCGACCGCGTTCCCGGCTGCATTCGAATCGGCGCACCACAGCCCACCGGCGCAGCGCTACTTCGGCGCGACCGGCTGCTTCGCTTCCTCAACGATTTTTTCAAACCGTGGATCGCCGCGTAGCGGATCCCAGAACGGCAGTAGTTTCAATTGGCCATAGCTGAGGCCGCTTGGGATTCGGACAGCAATGGCGAGCTGTTCGTACGCGAGATCCTTGTCCCCAACCCACGCAGCGATCATCGCCAAATACTTTACCGTGGCCGAACCATCCAGCGCATCTTTTTGTGGGGGAAGAAGCTCGACCGCACGCCTGCCTTCCCGTAGCGCTTCCTCTTTCCGCCCGAGACCGGCATCGATCAAACCAAGCACACACCGTGGCAAAGCATAGTTTGGTTGGGCCTGGACGATTTTCTCCTGCTCAGTGCGCGCAGCGGTAAAAGCCGACCGTGCCTGGCCGTCGTCATTCATCATGCGAGCGACAACGCCCTCGAGGAACGGGCGATTAAAACGCGCATTATCGGTCGAGGCTAAGTTCGCCGGATTTTCGCCCAACGTGGTTAAGGCATGTTTTGCGGCAGCTGCGTCGCGCTCGGCCAGCGCGCAAATAAGCCATGTGTCGGCGATACTCGGCATCTCATCGGGATTTGCGGCCCGAATTGAATCAATCATCTGATGCAGCGGCCGCGTCTCGGCTTTGGAATTCAAGTCCACCAATGCACGGGCTACCTTCGTAAGAGTATCGTTAGGCTCGAAAGCCAATACCCGATCGTGCGTCGCTTTTTCTTCAGCATAGCGCCGAAGGCATTTATAACTCTCCGCAGTCTGCTCAAGCGCGAAAAAGTTGCGCGGGTCGAGCGAGATCGCGCGCTCCGAATTTCGTATGCATTCTTCCCAGCGCCCTTGACGCCGCTGGATCAAAGCCGTCCAACAAAATACTCGCCAATCATTGGGCACGGTCTGGCGAGCAAGTTCCAGTTCGCCCAGAGCGCCGTTATAATCATGATATCCCTGATAAAGATTCTGCGCCCGTGCGAGATGCGTTTCACCGGCATCCGCGCGGAGGCGAGACGCCGCCTCAACCGCTGCATCCGCCAGCGCCAGACGCGCGGATGTATGATCCAAACCAAGCATATACAGGCCGTCATGAGCCCAGGCAAGTTGACAATACGCATCGAAAAACGAAGGATCTCGCGCCACAGCCTGGTTCAACAGCTCAATCCCCTGCAGCGTATTCGCTCTTTCAATGGCGCTGATGCTCCCTGCTCTCAAAATAAGGTTTCTGCCGCGTGTATAGAGGTCGAACGCGGCGATGTCGCTCGTTGGAGGACGCTCAATTGCCTTCTTTTCAGCTGGCGAAAGTTTCGCCTGCAACTGGTCCGCGATCGTCTTTGCGATCTCGCTTTGAATGGCAAACACGTCGGCGAGGTCGCGGTCGTAGGTCTGCGCCCACAAATGCGCGTCGGTGCGCGCATCAATTAATTGTGCGTTGACGCGCACGCGATTGCCAGTGCGCTGAACACTCCCTTCTACCACGTGCGCCACCCCGAGTTGTTGGCCGATCTCGCGGAGATTACGTGCGACTCCGCTCTGGTAATGCATGACCGAAGTGCGGGAGATCACTTTCAGGTCGGCGACCCTAGCCAGGTCAGTCAGGATTTCATCCTGCACACCATCGGCAAAAAACGCGTTGTCGGGATCTCGACTCAAATTTTCGAACGGCAAGACGGCAATGCTTTTCTCCGGCGCTGCCAGAGTTGTAGCCACGGGCCTGCGGCCCGTCTGTGACCAACGAGAACCGAAAAATGCAGAAACGCCGAGAGCCAAAATAGCAGCGGCTGCAAGCGCGATGCGCGCGCGATGCACGCCGCTTGCCTGCGCGGCGCAACGTTGCAGCCGCGCAGCCAACTCTAGCGTACCAGGCCGGGCCGCCGGTTTAACTGCGAGCATAGATTTGAGCAGCGACCTTAAGCGTGGCGGGACACGCGCAGCTTTCAGTTCCTCAATGGGCAGCTGCATCGACCCACGCGCCTCCCTTATTTGTTCGATTGTCCGGCCGCTAAAAAGCATGTAGCCGGTCAGCAAAAACCAGAGCGTCACGCCTAACGAGTAGATATCCGACCGCACGTCAACCGGTGCCTTAGCGAATTGCTCTGGACTGGCGAACGCAGGCGTACCAACAAAGTGGTCTTGCGTCAGCAACATCTGATCGGATTGAGCATCCAGCGCTTTGGCCAGGCCGAAATCGATTATCTTGACGGTAGGGACGGCGCGCCGCGCTGTCCGCTTGCGACGCGGCCGGCGATCGGCAGCCGCCGCTTCGTCATCGGCCGAAACCAGCATTAGATTGGCCGGCTTCAAATCACGATGAATCAATCCGCGCTTCTCCGCCGCGGCTAATGCAGCAGTGACCTGCTGAGCGATTTCGATCGCAGTGCCCACATCGAGTGGCCCAGCGCGGTCAACGCGTTCTTCCAACGTTTCGCCTTCGACTAATTCCATGGCATAAAAGAACTGGCCGGTATCCTTGCGAACACCGAATTGATACACCGTCGCCACGTTTGGATGGCGTAACGCAGCCGCGGCGCGCGCTTCACGCGTGAACCGCTCGCGCGCTTCAGCGCTGCGCGAGCGAAGCTCGGCACTGATGACTTTCAATGCGACCGGACGGTCGAGAACCTTATCGATGGCGCGATACGTCACACCCATCGCGCCACGCCCCAACTCGTAAAGGCTTCCATCCGCGCGCCGCTCGATCTTGTAGGCTCCAAAGCGTTGGTCGGCAGCGAGCTCGAGATCTTGGTCGCCCACCATCGCGTCGGTCGGCTCGTCAGTCAGAAGTTCGGGAGCAACTTCGAAAGCCGGCGTTTCGATGAAATTCTCTGCTCGCGCATCACAGGCGATCAAACGCTCCACCGCGCGGCGCAATCCTTCATCGCCATGACAAGCTTCTTCGAGAAATGCCGCCCGCTCCGCAGGCGGCCGTTCGACGGCTGACTGGAAGACGTCGTTGATCCGTTGCAAGCGCTCAGATTTCATCCGGTGCTTCCCCGCTCAGCGCCGCGTAGTCGACTGCAGTGTGCTTATCGCGTTCGGCGCGCCGTTACCACAGCCGACCGAATGGCAGCACACCGGAAACCAGATCGACTCCACGATGATCTTTGTGCAGTTTACACTTCACAAGTTCGAGCGTAGAAAACCCGCATTTCAATCGCAAGCCCATTTTCGGCTGCTTGTGAGTTGTCCGCGCAATCAAAACGATTCTGGTCCTCAACCCGCAGCCGCTGCCGGCGCGTACTGCACAGGAATGGGGAGTTGTTGCCGAAGTTGTGCCGAACGGCAAGGCACTCGGTCGGGCGCGGGAATTAGCAGAGCTGTACCTGAAGGCTCCGGAAGTGACACGTCGCAACACACGAGTGCACTTCATCCAACCATTGAAAGAGCGCATTGTGCGGGAAGTCGGCTACGGACTATCGCTCGAGGGAGCATCTTCAGCCGACCTTGCGAAGTCGACGCGAGGCACTGCGGCGGAGAGGACGAGAACAGCATCATGAAGATTTTGGTCGTTGGTGCAGGCGCCGTTATGCTTGTGGGAGCTTGACATTCTGCGGCACTCGATCCGAAAACTCCGAACCTATGAAGAAATACATACTGTCTTTGCTAGGTATCTTCGTTGCGATGGCATTTATCGCTTCTTGTCAGCAGGAGGGAACGACAGTGACGGAAGAACCTGATAACGCGTCACCCGCGTATATGAATCGTCCTGCGCCGTCACCGACGCGCTGCCGGCACGCCGCACGCGACGCTTCCACGTGCGCGTACGCGCGCGTGAGGGCAAACCATCATGCGCAGATAGACCCGCCGACGCACGCGGTGAACGATTGCAGCACGCCTATCGCATTCTCCCGGGATGTAACGGGCCGTTGGCTTCATCGATTGGTTAGACGCTTTCAAGGATCGAAGGGCGACTCTCAGGTCATGACTTAAAATCCCAATCTCGCCAAAGAAGAACGAAAGTGACGTAGTGCGTCACAAGCAACAGTGGCACCGCCACAGCTGGGATCCAGTAGGCCGGTCCCATCGCGATCGGCGCATTATGAATCGTAGCGAGCGTAATCGCGGTGAGCAGATCGATCGTTCCGAAAATATTAAACAACCACACCATCGGCTTGGCCAGAACGGAACCGCGCAACACCAGCGGAATCGCTAAGAAAGCGAGCGCCGCCGTTATCAGATCGCCAAATGCTGCCGGATACGCGAACTCCGATGGCAAACCTGGAAAAGTCGCGCCTCGCGTTAGGAACATAATTCCTAGGTGTCGGGTTGAATGCAAAAGCAGTATCGGAACAAGAATCTGTTGTGCCCGAACGCGCTGAACCAGTGGTAACAAATAGAGCCGCGCGGCGACGTAGAAGATCACTGTATTGGCGACGAGGTTGAGAGTGATAACGCGATCAAAAATCTCTGACATATCGCAATTTGATTCTGGTCAGGCCGCTCCGTTGGCGTCAATTCTTATTTCGCCTTTGTGAAGTGCATACTCCTCCTTTTCTGGTTTGTTTTCGTGGTGACCGAAAGCCGCTCCTTGCCGCCTAACGAGAAAGAGATAAGCCACGGCAGGGTGTCGTGGCAAGCACACTGAACTTGTTTTGCAGTGGGGCCGTTGGCTTCATCGATTGGTTAGGAAGACTCACATTTTAGACCAAAAGGCGTCGGCAGCGTTGAAAAGGGCGTGGACGACTATCGCTGGTAGAAGGCTAGCGCTTCGCCGCCTCAACTCACCTGCAACGAGCCCAAGCACGATTGCGCCGATGGCGACAACCGCGCCCACCACTACGTGAATAATGCCAAATAGCATGGCGGTAAATACGACTGCACCTGAGAGCGAGCCACCGAACACAGGGAAAGTGATCATCCACCGCCGTTCCAGCATGGATTGAATTAGGCCGCGGAAAATAATCTCTTCTTGGATAGGAGAACCGATAATGAAATAAAGCCCTATCATCCACGGCGTGAAGTGAGAAACGTCAAACGGAGGTTTCGATGGAAATAAGTGACCCAGAAAAGTGACGGCGATTCCGAGCGCAATCCCGAAAACAGTCGCGACCGCGAGATAGCGTAAATTTGGAATGCGGAACCCGAACTCTGCGATGCCCGCCGGGCCTCGAGCTAACAGGAACATTAGGATTAACGTGACCGACAAAGTGATCGCGATGATAAGAGGTATTGCTATATCAGCGCGCGGCCGAACAAGTGTTGTTGTCACGAAAGCAGGAACATAGACGACCACAAACAGCCCGATACCGAGGCCTATTGCTTTGAGCGCAGGAAACTTCATTGATACGTTCCGACGGCTAAGCGCATCTGCCTAACGAGAAAGAGATAGGCCACGGCAGGGCGTCGTGGCAAACGCGCTGAGCTTATTTCGAGGTGGGGCCGTTGGCTTCATCGATTGGTTAGATGACCGCGCATTCAGATCCTCGAAGCGCGTCGCTGCCTTCACTTATAAATGACCGCATGCGCGTGTTTCCTCATGATCTCTTCATCTTCGGCTTTTGATAGTGGA
>DASTZJ010000370.1:0-2704 GCA_035764345.1 Candidatus Udaeobacter sp. | reverse complement strand
GTTTCTCGTGTAGGTTGTAGTGGTTGATCTCCGTCGCGGAAACCAGGCGCGAAGCGTTGAGGACGAAGTAGGTCGGCAATTTTTCTTCGCCCATCTCAGCTAGATGAGATGTGTTCGAACTGTTATAACCGCCTACAACCAATAGCAGGTCCATTGGCACATCCAGCAATTCGCGCAACGCATCCTGTCGCTCCTGTGTGGCGCCGCAGATCGTGTCGAAAAATCTAAAGTTCTTCTCCGCAAGCTCAGGCCCATCTCGATCGAGAATGGCTTGTCGAACGCGCCGCTGCACCTCTTCTGTCTCGCCGCGCAACATGGTAGTTTGATTCGCCACACCGACGGTTTGCAGATGCACGTCTGGATCAAACCCGGGCGAATGCGCGCCCTCGAACTTGTCGAGGAACGCGTGTTTGTCGCCGCCGTGCCTGATATAGTCGCAAACGTAATCGGTATCTTCGAGGGTTAGAACGACGACATAATGTCCGCTTCCATCGCCAAGGGCGCGCGAGCTGGTTGCCTTGGTTTCTTCGTGTTCGGCTTTGCCATGAATGATAGAAGTAGCCGATTCGCTCGCGTATTTGCGCACCCGTTTCCAGACGCTCATCACATCGCCGCACGTGGTATCGACAATCTGACAGCCGCGGTCTTTGATCTGTTGCTGGATCGATAATTCGGTTCCGAACGCTGGCACAATAACGACGTCATCGGGTCCCAGATCGGAAATGTCGGCCTGTTTGTTTTTGCCGGTAAGGTTGCGTATGCCCAGTGAGGCGATCTGATGATTGACCTCAGGGTTATGAATGATTTCGCCGACAATAAAAAGCTGGCGGTCTTTAAAAACTTTGCGCGCCGCATACGCGAGATCGATCGCGCGCTCCACGCCGTAGCAAAAACCAAATTGTTTCGCCAGGCGCACGGTCGTGTCGCCTACGGAGATGGTTCCACCCGCCCGGCGCACCTTCTCGACAATATCGCTTCGGTAGTGGGATTCCACCTGTTGCTGCACGGCAGCCATTACGTCGGGTGTGCGTAGATTTACTTTTTCCCGTGCTGTTGTGCCGCTGGAAATTAGGTTCGTGCTCATACCATTCTTGTCATTGAGCGCAGCGAAGAATCTCGGATCAGTTTGTCCAGAGAGTGTCGAAACAGTAGCCCGGGATGTTTCGCTTTGCTCAACATGACACGGTAAAGTGCCGGGGGCAACGCACCGCCGCCGGCTATTGAAGCAGCGGTCCGTTCGGTTTTTCGAACCCAGCGTCCGTAATCATTAATCGCGGGTCGGGATCTGGTGTTTTGGAGTCATCGACGCGCTGCACCTTCGGCCCAATTGTTTGGTCCTCGGGCTGCGATTCAGCAATATTCACCGGCGTGCCAATTCGCACCAGCGCGAAAAATTTCGGCGCCGCTTCGCCTTTCAGCCGGATGCAGCCATGTGTGCGCGGTACGGGATGGACAAAACCCTGGTGAAAACCGTACGCAGGCGCGAACTCGCACCAGTAACCCATGGGGTAACCCACGTAACGGCCAGATCCGCCTCCAGTGGAAGGAACCACGCGATCGCCTTGTACGCTAAACCCGTACGACCCCGAACGTTTGTGTTCCTGTTTGGAGTAGACCTTGAAATTGCCTTTTGGCGTCGGTTTTGCCGGCATCCCAACAGAACACGCCACAGCCATCAGGCAACGGTCGCCCTCCATTACATAAATGTTTTCCTTCGACAGTGAAACCAGCACCCGCACAGCAGAGGGGTTGTTCGGGCGATACGCCGTTACGTGATAAGGGCCGCCTGCCACGCGCCCTGTTTTACAGCTAGTTAGCAGCAGGAGCGAACCGCTAGCACACAGCAAGAGTAATCGGGAGAAGTGTCGCATATGTGCATACTGGATAAGGTCGGACGGCCTCTTGTCAACCCGCCTTCGCTGAAGCTACAGCGTGGCGGGCCCCGCCTTCTCTCAACTTGCGTGTAGCCTCCGAATGTCGAATGCGAACCGGGAATCCGTCACTCCTTGTTAGCCGCCGCGAAGATTGTCAGGAACGCGACTTCGATCGCCAGCGCTTCGTGAATATTGCGATTCAAGTGATCGCGCAATTCTTCGAGACGCCGGATACGTTTCAAAATTTCAGCTGTGCTGAATCGGCTTGCCAGCGCAGCGGTTTCTTCGCGTGCGCGAGGCAGGCTGCGTTGCGTCACACCGTTACTGGAGCGCAGAACATCAGACCACCAGGCGAATAATGTCTCGACCAATCCCGCGCGCCGTTGCAGGTAAAGACTTTCAGCACGGGCTTTGTAGTATTGTTCGCGTTCTTCCAGCCACGCGCCATCGGTCGCATCCTTGTAACGTGTTTGTTCCTCCTTCAATGCCTCATCTGTTTCACGCTTAACTTCTTCGCGAACTGCGCGGAGCAAACGCTGAAATTCCTGAGCCAGTCGATAGGCAAACTGAAGGGTCCAGCTTTGTTCATGGGACATCTGGTGCAGTAATTTCACGAGCTTCTTTTCTTCGTCGCTTCTCTGTAGTTGGCCATCTCGTGCAAGAGGAATCGCAATGCACCGCGAAAGAATTGTCTCCGGTAGCGCTTCCGGCAAAGGACTCAGCAGGAGCAGCAAAGAATCCCTGGGTGGTTCTTCCAATGTTTTGAGAAACGCGTTTGCGGCCTGGGGCTGTAACCGTTCGGCATCGGAAATGATCGCCACTTTGCGCCG
>DASTZJ010000369.1:0-7991 GCA_035764345.1 Candidatus Udaeobacter sp. | reverse complement strand
GCAGCTACGGGCTCAGTTGAAGGCGGCGCGGGAATTTTGAAATGCAGTTGGTCGCTTAAGTAGCGTTGAAGATAGCGCAGTGGATGAGCGCGGTCGTTTGTCGCGGCGCCGACGTACGCGGCGATATACGGAATGCAAGCTGGACGGGCGCGGATGGCTTCGAGCACTTGCGGGCGATGTTCGACATTGGCGAGCTCGGCAAAAATGTTGGCCAGCCGCGTCTCCGCATCGCCTAACAAATCACCACTGACGTGATCGGCAATTTGCGCGAGGGTGAGATCCAGCGCTTTGTCCCATTGGCCTATCCGCCACAAAGTGGCAGCTCGCATGTCACGCACGTCAGCGGCGTATCGTCCATTTGGAAATTCGTGGTCGTAATCGTCCAGCGCTTTCATCACCCGCTTGGGATCGAACGGCTCAACGCGATGCGTCTTCTGGACGACATCGACCAGACCTTCCGGGTCGCTCTCGGCGGCTGGAACGCCGATGCATAAAATGTGGGGGCAAGAGAGCGAGTAAAGGGCGCGCGCCAGAACGAACATCGCCGCTTCGCGTTTGTGAGTGCGCGGATATTTCGCCAGAAAATCGCGCGTCATTTTTTCGATCTTCGCAAAATCGCGCGAATAATAGGTGGCGCCATCCGGTTCTTTACCGCCAGGAATGTCTGTTTTCACCTCGATCCGTTTGCCCGCGACCAAACCGATGCGGCAGAAATCGAGATAATCGTGGAATGATTTCAACGCGGGATTTTTCTCGGACGCATCAATTTCTGCTTCGACCGCGTCATCGCTGTCTTGCGCAGGACTCCCCGGATCGACGGGTGAATCGGGCCAGTGAGTGCGATGCAAGAGGTCGAGGCGAAGATTTACGTACGCAACGCGCGCACCCTCGTCGGGGAGATTGGACTCGGAGAGAAATTGCGCCAGGTCGTCGAGGCAATTCGCCACGGTGACGTCTTCGCGCTTGGTGATGTTCTTGCGGACCAGCTGCGCAAGGTCTTTGACTTCGCCAGCGTCCCAGGTTCCGCGTAGCGCCGCTACGCGTCTCTCGATGTCAGGCCAAACGTGATAGCGCTCCTGTTCTTCCTCGAAACTCCCGTTGGGATTCTTGCGAGTCAGCGCGTCAAAGGCATTCTTCGCAGAGATTGGATAGCCCAAAGGCGTGGCACTGTCATCGCAGGCAACAAGTGGCGCCTCGCCAGACTCCGTTGAAATGCTGGCTGCGGTTTCATCCGACTCCGTTTCCTCGGGCTCCTTTTGCTCCGGTGGCAAACTCCAGTAGGCGGCGAGGCGCTGCGCTTCCGGCGAGTTGGGCGACTCCGCGCGCAGTTTGTCGTAGATCTCGCGCGATACAGCTTCGAGCTTGATCTCGCGCGCGCGTTGCTCGGTGTAGAGGGAGAAGCGCGCAATTTGAGGTAACGCCTCCAATGCTTTCAACCGCGCTTTTGCCGAGAGCGGCGTTCCAGGAAGCGCGCGCGCAGCGCGCATCCACCAGCGCGATGCGTGGTGCAGTTCGTCGCGGTCGTCGAGTTGATCTTCAACATTGGGCAGGCCCAACGTATGACCATTTTCGCGCCGCAGCAGGCCGGAAACTGGCGCCTCTTCGTGCAGATCCGTATCGAGTGGAGCGCGCAAAAGCAAACCGCGTGCCTCCGCCCAAGTGTCTCCGAGTTTCAGCATTCGCTCAGCTTTTTGTTGCGGCGTGCCGCTCTTGTCATTGGTCAGTTGCTCTAGCTGGTTGACGATCTGCTGCTTGTGTGGATCGACAACGTACTTCTTTGCTTCAGCAAAATTTTCCGCTGCGAGATAACGCTCGGCGAGAATGGCGCGCACCTTGCGCTTGCCCGCTTCGTCCAGATTTTTGTCTTCCGGCGTTGTCAGTAATTCCGGCAACGGCGCGAAATTCAGCAGCGTATCAATGAATTGGTAAATCTGTTCTTCATCAGCGCCCGAGATGTTGTCGTAAACGGCGCTGTCGGCAGCGTTCCAGTGCACTTCACCAGCGGGGTACCCTTCGCTGTCTGACATGTACAGACGGCTCACCAACGGGTAGCTTCCTACGGCTCCGAATCCTGTCGCGCCGCTTTCAGACTCGGAACTGTTCTCATCGCTGTTGCCGTTTCCGGGATTCGGCTCGGCCTCGTCCTGATCAGTGGTTTCGTCTTCGTCACTTGATGCGGAATTATCCTCATCGGCGCTTTCATCTTCGTCACTTGATGCTGAGTTGTCCTCATCAGCGCTTTCTTCTGCGGCACGGGTTGATTTTTTGTAATCCGGAGAAGCTGTCGCGAGCAAATCGCGCAACGTAGCGATGGCGTCGCCAGCCTGGTGATTGTCTGCCAATGCCAGCGCCAACCTGACTTTCACGCCCGGCGTCATTCGCGATTTCGGGAAGGTGTTCAGAAATGTTTGGAAGGCATCGATTGCTTCGTGCGTTTTGCTGGCGCGTTGCAGCGTGATCGCACGCGCAAATAGCAAATCATCGCTTCGCTTCAATTCATCTGGAGAAATTTGCGAGAGTTGCAGCGCCTGGGCGTGATTCCCGCTGGCGCTCGCCGCATGCACCAGCATGGCCAGATAACGCGGCTGCCAGTCAGTTGATTTGTATCTATCTTTTTGTTTAGCAACGGCTGCGGCGATGCGCGGCAAAATAGTCCGTCGCCATTTGCGCACGTCCGCGGGATTATCCCATTTACCGTTGTAATTGTCGGCCTCGGGCGAAGCGAGCACGAGGTACGTGAACGCCATCGCGATACGCGGATGACGCGCGATGAGCGCGAAGGCTGCGTCGCCCCCGGGTTTCGGAGCCAGATGGCCGAGCGTTTTCTCGCAATTGTAAATAGCGCTCATCAGCGTTTCGGGATGACCCGGCGTTTCCGCTTGAGCGATGTAATAATCGAGCGCTTTGAGATAATCGTTCGAGTCGTACGCGAGCGCGCCCAGCCAGCCTAGCGCGTCGGCGTCGAAGCGACCGTGCGGATAGCGTTTGCGCAGGGCCTCGAATCTCGCGATCGCGATTTTGCGCGCGTTGGCCAGTGTTTCTTCGTTCTCCGCCGCCTCCTGCAATTTGCGCGTGGCTGAGAACGCGCAACGCGCGCTCATGAACATCGCCATCTCGGCGCGCGGACTTGTTGGAAATTCTTTCACCACGCGGTTGAACCAATCCTGACATTCGTCACGGTCGCCACTTGCGAATCGTTTTGCGCCGCACAAGTAAAGCCAGTTGGCTTTGATCGCGCCCTTAGCAGCTTCCGCGCGCTGATCGAGCGCGTCGCCAGAAAGTTTCCCGTCGAGCCGCTCTAAAATATATTCCCGCGCTGCGCTCGGATTTTCGGCAGAGACGGCGACGGCATCACGAACGTCGTGGGCGAGGTTACACGCGTCGCTTCCCGGCGTATACGATGCTCGCGCCTGCGCGATCAAATCGTCCGCAGCCTTCAGCAGTTTTGGCACCGGCTCTTTGCCAATGCGATCTGCGAGTTCGCGCAATTTGGCAGAATCCCACGATGCCGCTGGCGGCTTGATTGTCGACGTTTCAAGAAAAATTTCGCCGAGTGATTTGCCTGGCAGGATATCCAGCGTATCCGACAATTTGGCCGAGTATTCGTACGAATCGCCGCCGGTTGCATAACAGCGGGTCGCCGCGAGAAAACAAGCCGCGGCAACTGCCGCACCTTTCATTCCAGAGATCTCCATGGGGGCGCTCCTTCGATGTTCAGAATTCGATAGCGAGTCTGCCGGAAATCTGCTCCTGGCGCTAGCTGAATCAGCCCGGTGCGCAAATTTTCTTTCGCCCGAAGCTGAGCGAACTGGAATCGCAGCCGCGTCGCAAACGGCACTTTCGCTGATTTCTCGCCGGCAAAAGCATTCACGCTCGTGAAATCGCCGGGTTGCGCTTCACGGAAAATCGGCGTTGCCGCGTCAATCTCAAGCGCATAATCGCCCGCGCCCGCCTCGTTTCTCGCAAAGCGCGGCGCGAGATCGCCGTCGCCCGCATTGGATAGTTCAAGCGTTTCCGAGTCGGCCGGCTTCCGCAAAATCAATCGTGGCCCTGCTTCCAAATGTCCGAGTTGATGTAAGGACCAGCCGCTGGATGCGGTTGAATCCGGCAGGCGGAAAAAGACAACGCCTTGCGCGCCGGCCCGCAAAGCGGCGTTAATCGCGTCTCGCAGTGCGCCGCGATCGACCTCACGCACGATCACTTCGTCACCTGGGTGGATCGGCGTGTTTGCGATCGAGGTCGATCTTGTCGCGCGCAAAATGGACGCGCCAAATTGCGCGCCATTCGCTACCTCAAAACTCCGATTGAAACAGAGCTCATCCCAATTCCAGTTGCGGATTTGTCCACGCAATTTTTGGTTCGCATCGTACACGCTTAGTCGTGCGAAAACAGGAAGCCCGGCGCGCCAGGGTTTGCGGCAGGCTCGCCAGGCCTCGATCAACCGCGATATTTTTTCCGGCGAGATCAGCGGCAGAGGCGATTGATCTTTCAAGATCGGTTCCGCTTCGAAGTCGTAGAGCATCGGCAGCAACTCATCGACGTTCGGCTCCAAAAGTTTCAGAAAATCGGCGCGGCTCCAGTGCGGCAAAGCTGCGATGGTCAAACGGGGAACGAGGCGATGAATGCGGTTGAGCGCACTCGAATAATCCGCGAGCAACCGGTCGGGCGCGTCATAATCAAGCTGCAACTCATCATGTTTCGCGGTAACAGCAGACAAACTGGCGAGCAACGCTGTGACCGATGCATCTGAGAACGGTTGATGCTCGCGCGAAACCAGCCGCACCACAGGCACGAACCGAATGTGCGCGGCGTTGGACGACGGCAAATTGAATCGCGCTTTCCAACGCCAGGTCTCCCCGACGTTCTCCAATTCGCCGACCTGCCAGTAAATCGTATCGATTTTTTGCGCACCCAACTCCGTCAATTCTTGCTCGTCGAGCGGGTCATCGCGCTGCCAAACCCAGTAACGAAGATCATGCGCCTGCGAAGACAGCATGATCGCGCTCGACATTGTGGCGATCGTTAGAATGAGAATGCGTTGGAATCTGTGACGCATCAGAGCTCTGGTGCCGTCTGTAAACGCGGGCGATTACTCGTCCGCCTTTTGATCCTTGACGGGTCGTGTGCTCACGACTCGCATCTTGTCGCCCGGGAGAAGCTCGCATTCGCCCTCGGCCTTGAACCAGACGTAGTAGAGAGAGGCTGCATTGTCGGTTTCGCCGCTGTCATCTTTTTCAACCCGCGCGTAGTTTCCCAATGTAGCGGTGGGATCACGCGTTTTAACCTTCCACTGCTGTTCCTCGAAAACCACAAAGCGGGTTGGCGAAATCCATTTCACGATTTCGGAACCCCTCTGCTTCTGCCACACCTCCTCAGGCTTATCTTCAGCACTCCCGCCGCCGAGTTGTTCGGTTAGAGCGCAGAACTTAGGGACGGCATGACAAAGAAGTTCGGGCGTATCGACGAAGTAAGCGCGGCGATTTTCGATTCGATAAATGACATTCTCCGCCCAGTGCCGCTCAGCGCGCGACGTGATGCCGACGTGTTTTGAATCCGGCGACCAATGCGCCCTGTATGCATCGGGAGCGCTGTCCAGAGTGGTCGCGACGGCGTCGAGCTTGCCGAGCACCTCCTTCGTCTGGGCGTCCGTTAAGTAGACGCCGCCGAAACCGCCTTTTCTATCGGCGTCACCGGAGACAATAGAAAACTTTTTGTCCGGCGACTTCCCGTCTTTGATAACGAGAAGCTCTCCCGGCTTGTACTCGTACTCCGCCGTCGCACCGGCGTGGTCAACCAGCGCCAATAGGAGCACCCCAAGAATCGCAATCTGCGGTCGAATTGTGTTCAGGCAGACGAGCGGGTTGAACAAATGTTCCTGGATGATGCTCATTGGGCCTGATTTCCACCAAGCAACGCTTTGATCTTCTCCATGTCGGGATGAGTGACGCCGGCGTCTTGGAGTTCTTTGAAATCGTCTAGGACAGCCTGGCGGAGGGTTCGCTCGTCGCCGCCGAGCTTGGCATCTTTGATTTCCAGATAAAGGGCCTTCGCTTTGGCGAATTGATTATCGAGGAGATAGCCATGGGCGAGGTTGCCTTTGATAAGCACCGCGTCATCCGGCGACAGCTCCAGGGCTTTCAACGAAGCGGCGATCGACTCACGAGGCTTGCGGTTGAAGAGCTGATACCAACCAAGGTCGCTATCGTACTCTCCATTAGTCGGATCCAGCTCAATCGCTTTTTGTATGTCTTTGACGGCCGCATCATACTGTTTCTCTTTAGCATGGGCATCGGCACGGTCATAGTAGGTCTCCGCTTCAATGGGATTGTACTTCGGGTTGGATTTGAGTTTGTCCAGCCATTGCTTGAACTGGGCAGTGCGATGTTGAGTCATCTTCAACACCTCGCGGTCCGCGCCGGCAATTGGATTTTCCAGCGAAGTCTCCTGAGCGTTGCCGCTGGCAACCTGAGCGGCTTCATTGCGCCGATTAATCCAGGCACGCTGTTGTTCCTTTAGCTGGTCGCGCTGCGTTGGCGAAAGCTTAGCGCGCAGCGCGGAGTATGTTTCGTTTAGTTGTCGGTCAGCGTCGAGAAAACGCGCGTCATAGCTGACAGCCTCTTCAGTTTGACCTGACTCTTTAATCGGCGCGCCTTGGATTGTAGCGGTCGGGCCATCCGGTGCGTCACCAAGCTTCAAGTGCAGGACGCCTGAGTAACCGGCCGCGTCCGATTTTGGAATGCTAGCTTCAAACGGAAGCCAAAGAGTAGTTGGATCGGAAAAACCTTTGCGCTCTCCAATTTCAGGCAGGCCAAAGATCGGATACTCGACTGTATAATTGCCAGACTTGTCGCGATCCCACTGTGTGCCGTAGCCTTTGACCGGCGCAGCACGACGTGCCTTGTTTTGTTGCGCGACAAATTTTTGCACCGACTGGTCGAGCGACTTCAGCAAGCTGCGTTGCGAGACCGAGTCGCCAGTCACAGAAAGAAGAATAAGATCTTGGGGACTCCACTTGCGGTCGCAATTCACAATCGCAAAGCGACGGCCATTCTTATCTTCCGGTCCCCAGCGAGCTATTAACGACTCGTGGCCATAGCCGGGAAGCGACCAGGATTCAGCCAGCTTAATTGTAGCCAGGCTTTTGTTATTTTTGTGATCAACCAGCAAGATTTCGACGAAATATTTTTCATCATCGCCGTAAGTATCCTTAAATTTTTCGCGATCTTTGGTGAGCAGATTCCAATCGACTGGCTCGGTGTCCTTTGAGGGACGCAGCGTCCACGCAAGCGCAAGGCGACCATCTGGAGACCCAGTGCCAGGCACAATCTCCGTCTTTCGATCCCCAAGCTCCATAACAGGCAATCCAGCCGTTGAGCCGTCGGGTGAAGTTTCAGCAGCAGCGGGTGCTTCATCGGCAGCAAGGATAGAAAAACCGCAGCTAACCGCGCATGCCGCGATTGCGACGATGATAAAAGACGATCTCATTATTCCTCTTCTATCTCCTTGTCGACATTTGATGCGTTTTGACGATTCTCCAGGTGCCATCCGCGCTCACCGGAAGATCCCTGGCGACGCTTTGTACTTCTGCCGCCAATCCCCCGCAGGATAGTCTGTCGAACCGATGTCGTAGACGACGACCCGCCATCTCGCTTTCTCCTTCCGCAGCAGAGCAAGAATGCCGTCGTCGAATGCGCCAGCCTCAATGGCCGTCTGGTGCCGGGTGATTCTATAGTTGACCGGTTTGCCGCCAGGCTGCTGCGGCACACCCTGCATAAACGCCCACCCGTTCTGCACCTTAAGGCGTCGAATGGGGAAGACGACCTTCTGCTTTAACTCCTTCTCTACGGGTGCACGCAGAGTGTTGACGATTGCTTTCCGCTCTGAGCTGTTCGGCTTCGGCGTCTGCGGGCCATCCTGAGCAAGAGCCGAAGCGCAGGAGGGGATGAGGACGAGTAACAACAGGCGACTGATTGTGCGCCACATGATCACAC
>DASTZJ010000368.1:0-13175 GCA_035764345.1 Candidatus Udaeobacter sp. | reverse complement strand
GCACGAAGAGCCAGCCGTGCAGCCAGTATTGCATGCGCAGTTGTGTATCGGTGAGGCGGCGTTCGTCGCACCACCGGCGCATTTCATCGACACGCGCTCGATACATTTTATCAACGCGCAATTTCAGGTGACTAAAAATGTCATCCGCTTCGCGCGCGTGACCGAGTCGATATTTTTCGCCGCGTCGGGCACACAGGTACGGGAGCAAGCGTTGCTCGATGAAACCGGCGAGCATTTCCTCCTGTGAAACATCGGTAGCAACCACGGCCGATCCGCTTGTCGCCTGCTGTTTCAAACTGAGCTGCAATTTTTGCGCCGCGGCGCAGAGTTGCGCGCGCACATTCGGAATTTGCTCGAAAACAATTTCCGCCGGCAACGATTCCTTCATGATCGTCGGCAACTTGTGTTGCAGGATGAGCCCATAAATTCCGCTCACCATCACGATCGCGTAGAGCACCATCAGCGTCGTCGTCATCGGGCCACCGAGACGAAAACCGCTGTGCAGAAGAATCAGCGGAATCGTGAGGAGCGTGAGCCAGATATGACCGCGCAACCAGCGTTGCACATTTCCTAACGGGAGAAACGGGAGCCTCTTACGCACGCCGAGCAGCGCCGCCAACACGAAAATGCCTAACGAGATTGTGCCGAGTACGAGCCCAAGTGGCGTGCCGCCGATGCTGCGATGATCCGACGGGTTTTGGAGCAGCGCGAATGGTACTCGGAATGTGGCCGGCAAAAGCTCTGGCTGGAAGTTACCCAAGTAAATCCAGAATGCTGCCGTTGCGGCGAGCACGACAAAAATCAGCCACGGAACGTGTCGGGGGTTAAAAACCCGCATACCGGGAGATTGTGATTTCAGGCGTGCTCACGAAGCGATCATCCATGCTGGATCGAGCTCCCACGTGTAACGACTGAGGCGAATTGCTTTGCTCTAATTGAGCATCGCCCATGTTAATCAGTAAGATGCGCCTTTGAGCGAAACGCCCGCCACTCCCCCGTAGTGAACAGGATCGAGCATGTAGAGAATCACGAGCAACATCTCGATCAAGTTTCTGAAGGGGTTCCTGCATATCGCAGCGTCGTGAGGCGACACGCCAAGAAATACATTATTCGTGGTGGTTGTGGAAGAACTTTCGCCTTGCCAGATTAATCGGTGTGTTCCGCCTACTTTTGCAATTGTTGCCGGTCTCGAGAGGCTGGTCCAACGCGTTCGGTGGCAAAGACGCACTTGCTGCTAATGCCCATCGTCATTTCTCTGAGAGTTCAATTATTCCGTTCCAGTTCTTCAGATCCTGGCCGCGCAGGATCTCAATTTTTCGCAAGTAGAACTCTGCCGGCCCATCGGAACCGCCCCGGAGTTCACAGACGTGGTGGATCAAATCAGCGGACTTGGAAAATTTGCCTGCCCGGAAGGCATCGAGCCCTGCCTCGAAAGCATCAATCCAAGCTCGCTGCGCCGAATCTGCTTCACCGGAGCCAAGCAACTCGTGAATCGTAACGCTGTCAGTTTTGCCTGCCACACGAAATTCCCCAAGTCGCCTGGTGATGAATTTGTGGTTTAGCTGCTCTGTGACGGCTTGAGAAATCAATATTTGTGTACCGAGATACTTGTTCAGTGACTCAAGACGCGAAGCCAGGTTCGTCGTGTCTCCGATCATTGTGTAATCGAACCGAAACGATGAGCCGAGATTGCCTGCGAGCACTTTGCCGCTATTGATGCCGATCCGTGTCCGCAACTTTCTTCCCCGCACCTCTATTTCAGTCAAAGCGCGGAGGTCGCACGCTGCCTCCGCGGCGCGCATTGCGTGTTTGGGCTCATCAACGGGAGCGCCCCACGCCGCCATGACCGCGTCGCCGATGTATTTGATGATGATCCCCCTTTTTTCAAGAATGCAGCGCGTGGTTCGTTCGAAGTAGGTAATCAGGATTGTTGAAACCTCACTCGGGTCGAGGTGCTCCGAAAGCGTCGTAAAGTTCTCAAGGTCGGTAAAGAGGACCGTCGCTTCGACAATCTCTCCACCCGGCCGGAGGTTGAAATCAGAATTCGCGATCTTGTCAGCCATCTGCGGCGACAAGTAGAATCCGAACGCCGTGCGCAGTTGTTTGCGGCGCCGCGATTCGAGCAAATACTGCGAACCGACGGCCCACGCCAGACCGAGCGGCATCTGGACGGCAGCGGGAATTAGCCAGGCAAACCAGGTTCGTTGATGCCACACGACCCATGATGCGCCACATGCGATTGCCACGGAAATGATGACCGCCAGCACACTCGCTAAAAGCGGACGAAAGAAACCAAGGCTGCCGGCGACGAAACCAAGGAAAATGATCACGGCAGTCTCCCAATTGAGTGGCATTCGAGTGAGCCACTCGCTACGCAACAGATTAAGCAGAATGGTCGCATGAACCTCGAGGCCAGTAGAAAATTGGCGGTTCCACCTGGAATACGGCGTGGCGAATTCGTCCTTCCCGAGTCCCAGATAACCGACCGCTGAGCGCGGTCCGACCATGACGATTCGATCCTTAAAGTAGCCAGGAGGAATTCCGTCCTGCGCGAGCGCCTGGGCGATATTCACCGAGGAAAAACTATCTCGCGGTCCATAGTAGTTGAGCCACAGCGGGCCAATCTTCTCCCGTGGTTCGTGCGTGACGTTCGCTCCCAGCGACTCCGCGGCGGCCCATGTCGCCGTCGGCACAAGACTAGTTCCTCTCAAGTACATCTCGCGCACGCCGTAATCCGGGTCCACCGGCCTGAAGGCGACAATCCCGTATCCGGCAGCGGCTTTGCGCAGCAGTTTTGTCGGGGCGGAAACTCTCTCCTGTCTTACGCTGCCAACCCGTTCTACAATGTCGAGAGCCGCGCCGAGGATGACTTTTCCGTGCCTGTGAATGGATTCTGCAAAAGCTGCATCGGCCGCGGGATCCGGCGCGGGCGCGTCGAAGACGATGTCGTAAAAGACGAGTCGCGCTTTCTCCTGCGTCAGACGGTCGAGCAGGCGCACGTGCAGCGCGCGGTTCCAGACATCGTCGAGCGGTTGGTTCAGTTGCTTGGCCGAATACTCGTCAAGGTAAACGAGCACAATGTCATGGGTGTCAAGCGTGGTGCGCCAGAGGAAGGGCAAATCGTAGCTCAACCGTACCAAAGGTTCTGCGAATGAATAACTCAAGCACGCGAGTCCCAATGTTGTGGTCGCCAGAATGCCCCCAGCGATTGCCGAGGCGCGAACGAGCTGCTTGACCTGTCGACTCTGCATTAGCTCAACCGGTTACAGGCGTCGAACGGGCCTAACCAATCGGCGGAGGAGTCGGTGTCCGCTTTTTGATCGGTGTGCCTGTGGGCTTTGGTGGCGGCCTTCCCTGATTGCCAGCGCCATGCGACGGCGGTGGTTGGTTAGATCCGCCTTGCTGAGGAGGCTGCTGCTGACGCGGCGGGTGCGGTGACCGGGGTGGACGCTGGGGAGGATATGTATGATACAATCCGCGGCCTATACCTATCTGAATTCCCGGAACAAATTGCGCACCCTGCGGCGTCGCGGCTGGGGTCATCTCCGGGCGCGGAGTGGCTTGCGCATGACGCGGTTTCGGGGTTGCAGTTTTCTCAGCGCGCGAGGTTCGTTTCTTTGGGGGCGGCGTCGTTGTCGCGCCGCTAGCGATGCTGAAGTTCTCACTGAGATACCTGCGGAAAATGGCGCGATTTGGCTCTAGCGCGGCCGCTATGAGTAGTTCACGCCGGCCCGCTTCAACCTGACCTTGTTTGATCAGACACAAGCCGCGGCCGAGCCAACCATCGCCCAGCGCGGAGTCGAGAGCGATCGCGGTGTCGAAAGAATCCTTGGCATCCTTGAGGCTGTTTTCGGCGCTGAACAGAAATCCACGTAATGCGTGCGCAGCCGCGTTGCGCGGCGAAAACTTCAGACCTTTTTCGAGTGCCTGCTTTGCCTCCGGTGCCCGACCCAGGTTGAATTGCGATTCAGCGACTCGCGTCCAGGCAAAACCACTGTTTGCATCGAGATTGGCCGCGCGCTCCGCTGCTTGCAGAGCGCCAGCGAGATCGGATTTCGATTGCCGATAATACGATTCTGCAATCCAGTCGGTTGCTGTCTGTTGCGGCGCTGAAGTTGATTTTTCCTTCAGCGTGACTGCTGCAATCAAGGTGGAAAGTGCCTGGCGACCCGGGGCGTTCGCGTCAACTTCGTTTAACAAAGCCTCCGCTTTCTGAATTTGACCGGCGACGAGGAATAAACCGGCGCGATATACCTTTTCGCCGGCCGAAGCAGGCACGCGATTGTGCGGATACTCTGAAAGCGCGCGCAGTACGTCGCCCTGAGCATAAGCCGATAATGATTCTCTCAGCCTGTCCTGCTCCGACGGAGAAAGCGCCAGGTCGTTCAAATCAAGAACTCCCGGATAATGAAAACACCACTGAACCGAATCGATCGCATTGGGTACAGGCGTCTTGGCCGGCACGCTCCCCGGTTGTACGTCTGCCCGCTCACCGCTCTGCGCTACCGTTGACCCTTGCGAGTTCGAGATTTCTACCTCACCATCGAGAATCGTGAACGTAGTCGAGCCGTCTGCGGCTACAGCTACGACAAATTCAGTCCCGCGGATCGCCCCGTTCGCGGCCGGAGTTTGCACCTGTATTTCACGTGCCTTCTCGCGGCTGAAAAAATAAGCGGAGCCCTGCTTGACGTTTAGCGTCGGCTTGGCGCTGGCGACCTGCGGCGGTAAGATTTCTTCCTCGGTCAATTCGTCGATCCGCAGCACGCTCGAATCGCCAAATTGCACCGCCGCCCGGCTATCTTCTCCCGTTCGCAGTCGATCGTGCACAATGAGTTCTTGACCCACAGTCGCTGATCGCCAGTCCCCCGGCGGCCTGGAGCTGTCCACTGAATTTTCTTTTGAAATAAGCTGCGCCACGTCCTTATGGCTCGGCTCTTCGGCACTCACAATTCGAGAAGATGATATTCCCAAAAATAGGACGGCGAAGAAACCCGCTAACCGCCTGATTGTAATCACTCCAGCAAAGCCTTGGCGTACTGCCAACACAAGACGCGCATCACTTTCAACTCTCAGCGAGCTCCACTGATTTACCTTCTTCATATTTCCTGATTTCAGAACTGCCGCGCCTTTCGCCGAATTATCTAGTTGCGCACGCAGCACTTCTTTGAGCGCGGGCAGATACTCAATCAGTTGATCGATGCTCAACAGTTCACCACCGGTCAGTCTTTCGACAACGTTTGCCATGTCGGTTGGCTTTGGGCCACAGCGCAAGAAATATCTCTTTGCAGCCCTTTATGGAAGAACTTTCCTCATGGCACAACGATCCATTCATGAACATCAGGTTTGGAATGGCTTGCCAACGCAATGTCCGGTAGCCTCAAGCGCGTGGCCCGAAGCCTTGTTTACTGGTTATGTGCCGTTGTCGCTTGCGCTGACGGCAGTTCGGCACAGGACGTGAAACTGTCCCCAATGCACGGTGGTAAATTTGTCGGGGCCGTCGGTTGCAAATCGTCCAGTTGTCACGGCGGCGCAGGAGAAAAGCACAGTCAATATCTCACGTGGCTACAGCAAGATTTTCACGCGCGATCGTACGCGATTTTAACTAATGCGCGGTCCGCACGCATTGCCGAGACACTAGGCTTACCAGCAGCGCAAGAGAGCAGCCGATGCACAGTTTGTCATTCGCCGTTCCAATCTGTGGCACCTGCGAGGCTCATGCCGACGGCGCACCCTGACGAAGGCGTCTCTTGCGAAAGTTGTCACAGCGCAGCTGAATCGTGGTTGCGCGGGCACACGCGAAAGGATTGGACCTACGCCATGCGTGTGACTGCGGGCATGCGCGATCTGCGGAGCTTTTATGTGCGCGCAAACACGTGCGTCGCCTGCCACCAAAATCTCGATTCAGACATCATGAGAGCCGGCCATCCCGAGCTCACGTTTGAACTCGATGGACAATCCGTTGCCGAGCCAAAACACTGGCGAGACGACGATCCATCGAGTGGTCTGCGAGCATGGCTCGTCGGGCAAGCGGTGGCTTTGCGAGAGATAAGCTGGGAGCTTTCAAAAAACGAGACGCCTGACGCGGAAGCAATTGCAAAATGGAAGGGAATGGCCTGGGTGTTGCACAAGGCGACTGCACAGCAAACAAACCTGCCCGTCATCGATACACCAAGCGGAACAACGAGCCCGGCCTCGTTTGCCGCGACACAGGAACGGTCCGACCTTTTAGCGCGCCGGGCAGCAGAGTATCAATTAAGTGAGGACTTTGCTCGGCAGCTTCTTGACATCCTTGCGGCCACTGATTCAGAATTCATTGTTTCGAAAGAGACGTCGGACGTACTTTTCCGCCGTGCTCAAAGACTTGTCCTCGCGCTTGATCGATTATTAGCGGCGGTTACTCACGAGGGTTCGAGTGCCGCAAGAAATCCCGCACTTAATCAATTGTTCGAAGACGTTCGGTCGCGCGCTGATTTTCAGCCACCGCGGTTGGCTGAGCACCTGAAAATTTTTCGCGCGGCGATTGATCGGCCGAATCCCTAGAACAATTCGCGAAACTGTAGCGGCGGTCTATGACCGGGATAATTCTTCGCTTTTTAGATTCAGGAAGGCAAGCTTTTTTCTTAAAAAACATGATTAACGCACTGGCATCGGCTACGATTGGCCCCAGATAAACGCTTAGCTCGTCGGAACTTTTTGAATTTTCGTACGAGCCGGAATCTATAAATCGGTAAACGGATCGGGCTCTTTTATTGTGCCTTGCTCGCCTTGTTGCTGGATCAGTTTCGCAACGAGACCGGTCCAGCCGGTTTGATGCGATGCCCCGAGACCGGCACCCGTGTCACCATGAAAGTATTCATGGAACCAATAGCGACCACGGTCGCGTTTGTCGTCGATCGCGTTGGCCGAGGCGCCCAGGAAAGGTGGCTGTCGATCGTCGCGACACAACCAAGTGCTGATAAGCCGATTCGAGAGCTGGTTCGCAACACTATTTAAGCTGATGAACTGGCCCGAGCCGGTTGGGCATTCCACTTGAAAATCGTCGCCGTAATAGTGATGAAATTTCTGCAGCGATTCGATGAGCAAGTAATTAATCGGCAGCCAGACAGGTCCCCGCCAATTTGAGTTACCGCCGAATACCTCAGTTTGCGATTCGGCGGGCTCGTACCTCACGACGTTCTCTTCGCCACGCATTGTCAACATATAGGGATGGTCCTTGTGAAATCTGCTGACGGAACGCACGCCGTAGTCGCTGAGGAATTCTTCGGGATCAAGCATGCGCCGCAACAAGCACTTCATCCGATGACCGCGTGTCAATGCGATGAGACGGCGTTCGCCCACGCCCGGATTCTGCCAGCGCGAAATAAGGCTACAGAGATCGGGCTGGTTCACCAGATACCACTCGAGCCGCTGCTTAAATCCCGGAAGCGCGTCGAGCAGCGGAGGCTCGATTGTTTCCACGGCAAGCAATGGCATCAATCCAATAAGCGAGCGCACCCGGACCCGCACGTATCGTCCGCCGGGCGTACGCAATACATCGTAGAAAAACTCGTCCTCCTCGTCCCAAAGCCCGATTCCCTTACCACCGAGATTGTTCATGGCGGCAGCGATACTGAGAAAGTGCTCAAAGAATTTAGTCGCTATATTCTCATAAACTGGATTTTGACGCGCGAGCTCGACGGCAATGCGCAACATGTTGAGGCAAAACATTCCCATCCAGCTTGTGCCATCGCTTTGCTCAAGACGGCTGCCATCGGGAAACGTCGCGTTGCGGTCAAACACGCCAATGTTATCAAGCCCGAGGAAACCACCCTGAAAAATGTTGTTTCCTCCGGAATCTTTACGGTTGACCCACCAGGTGAAAGCGATAAGCAGCTTGTGGAAAACCGTCTCCAGAAATGCGCGATCGCCGCGGCCGCTCTGCTTTCGCTCGATCTGATAAACGCGCCAGGCAGCCCACCCGATCACGGGCGGATTAACGTCGCCAAAATGCCATTCGTATGCGGGGATTTGACCATTCGGATGCTGGTACCATTCGCGCACGATGAGATCGAGTTGGCTTTTCGCGAATTCCGGATCAACGAGCGCAAGCGGAATGCAGTGAAAGGCAAGGTCCCACGATGCGTACCACGGGAATTCCCATTTATCCGGCATCGACATTACTCGCTCATTGTACAGATGACGCCACTGGGCGTTACGGCCGCGTTTGCGTTCCTCTGGCGGCGGCGGGAAGGCAGGATCGCCCTCAAGCCATTGCTCGACGATGTAATGATAAAATTGCTTGTTCCAAAGCATTCCCCCGAGCGCCTGGCGCTGGATCGCGCAATGCTCCTTGCTTAAACCGCTCGGCGCAAGCGCCGCATAGAATTCATCGGCCTCACGCGCGCGTTGCGTGAACAGATCATCGAAATTCGCGAAAGCGCGGAGTGACTTTTCGCCCTTTGTGATTTGTTTCAAGCGCAGCCGTATTGCCCGGCTCTTGTCAGACGGGATGTTGATCTTGTAATAGGCGGCGGCTTTTGTTCCCACAAACGCCGGGTTGATAGCATTCTTCTTACTGTGAACCACGTAATCGTTGATCGAGTCCTTCACGAATGGGCGTACATTATTAAGGCCCCAAAGCCGCTCCGCGTTGCTTTCGTTCTCCGTAAAGAGGACCTCGTCGGCGCCTTCGCAGTAAAGCCGGTACTCACCGAGGAGATCGTGGCTCGCTTCAATAATGCGGATTGTTGAGGATCCGCTGTCTCCACTGCGCAAGTTTGGCTTGTGTTTGTCCCTGCCCCAGCTCCAGGTGTTGCGAAACCAGAGCGTAGGCAAAATATGCAACGACGCTGGAGTCGGCCCGCAGTTTGTCGCCGTCACGCGAATCAGGATGTCGTCTATTGAATTCTTGGCGTACGCAATTTCAATGTCGAAGAAACCATCGTCGAGAACGCTCGTGTCCCAAAGCTCAAACTCGGGCTCCATCTTGGAGCGCGCCGCACTCTGCCGGATCAACTCTTCGTATGGATAAGCCGTTCGCGGATACCGATAGATCATCCGCATGAAGCTGTGTGAAGGCGTGTTGTCGACATACCAATACAGTTCCTTCACATCTTCGCCGTGATTGCCTTGAGGCCCGGTGACGCCAAAAAAACGCTCTTTTAAGATTGGATCGCGCCCGTTCCAAAACGCGAAGGCGAAGCAGAGCCGCTGCTTGAAATCTGAGATTCCACCGATGCCGTCCTCGCTCCACCGATATGCGCGCGAGCGCGCATGCTCATGCGGGAAATAAGCCCACGCCTCGCCGGTCGCGCTGTAATCCTCACGCACCGTACCCCATCCTCGCTCGCTCAGGTAAGGTCCCCAGAGATCCCAGCCCTCTCCGAGGCGCTGATTCTCCGCGACACGAGATTGCTCAGCGTTCATACGAACGCAGTTCAATCACATCTCGGCCCCGAAGCCAAACTACTTTTGCGCATGGGCGAGAACTGGCACATGCGCAATTTTTCGGATTGCTCCTCGCGCGATTCAGAGAACACACCACGGACACAGCGAAAAGAGACGCTGGCGCTGAAAGACGCTCTTACAAAAATGGTTTCAACACGGAACCGCGCAAAGTGCTTGCAGTGGTTTTCACGGTGGTTTTCTACGGTCTGACCATTTTCAGCTGCAAAACTGCGCGATTCTACGCAACACGCTGCAAACCCAATTCTTTAGGATTACCTATGATTCGCAATGCTATGCAACACAGCGAAAACGTGCGCAATTCGTTAGGCTTGAATCACAAATCACGGAAAAGGCCGCCATTGCGTCATGCTCCAGCATTCCCTCAATCGGCACTGAGAAAATGTGGGGGAGACCCCTGGGGTGATTGAAGCTGCCCTGCGACACTGCTGCGCTGCACCACGTCGTCCCCGTCCCCTGATTGCGGTTTCAGAGCTACAGCGCTTCAGAGGAACAAGGCTTCAAGGGAGCAGCGTTGTATTGGCGGCAATGTACACAGAAGCCCTGTTGCTCAGATCCCTGCATCCCTACTCCCTTGTCTCCCCTGCTCCCCGGCAAACAGGTTTCCAAGGTCTCGGGCGACAGGGTTTAGGGCTTACCGGGCAAGAATTGACGACTGACTAATCGCGTACCTTAGAGATAGCGAACTTACTTGAGCGCGACTGGTTTCTTCGCCTCCTCTACGAGTTTCTCGAACCGCGGGTCGCCGCGCAGTGAGTCCCAGTAAGGGTGGAGTTTGAGGAGGCCATAGCTGAGGGTGTTCGGGGCGCGCTCCACCGCTGCGATCTGTTCAATGGCGCGATCTTTCTCGCCAGTCCAAGCGTAGATTTGCGCCAGATTAATGGCTAGCTCCGTGCCGTCGATAGCATCTTTGGAGATGGGCAACAATTCACAGGCGTGACGTCCCTCTCGAAGTGCTTCTTCCTTGCGTTCTAGGCCGGCGTCGATCATTCCCAAGAGACTGAGAGCAGCCGCGAAATCGGGCTGTTTTTCCACGAGCTTCTCCACTTCTTGGCGCGCGGCGGTAAAAGCGGCTCGCGCTTTGACTGAATCACCATGGCAACGAGCAACGACGCCCTCCCAATATGCATAGGGATAGTTGACTCCAAGATGTACGACCCCCTGGCGCGGATAGTTTGCCAGCGCCCGGCTCGCGACGGCCCTAGTGCGTTCGCACATGGCAGCGAGAAAGGCATCTGTATCGAGAGGCATCTGCGGATTTTCAGCGAGCAGGGCGGCCAATGTGGTCTGAAACGGCTTGATGTCCGCCCGCCAATCCAACGCAATTAGCGCCCGAACTATGCGAGTTGCGGGATCGCCCGGCATGATCTCCAGTGCTCGATCATAGGTTCGGATTTCGTCGGCGTAGCGATGCTGCCACCAGTAAGCCAAAGCGAGCTGCTGGAGAATAAAGAAGTTGCGCGGGTCCAGCTCAACGGCGCGCTCGATATTGCGCGTTGCTTCTTCCCAATGACCTTCGCGACGATCAATCATGCCCGTGTATCGGAAGACGTCGGCGTTATTAGGCAATGTGCGTTTGGCGATAGCCAGCTCGCTGCGGGCGCGTTCAAAGTCGCGGAAACCGTTGTAGTAATAAAAGGCCAGAGCAAGATGGGCTTCGCCCGCATCTGGTTGAAGGCGCAACGCGGTTTGCACGGCCGCATTAGCTAGATCGAGACGGGCCGTGGTGTGGTCATGACCCCTAAAGTAAGCAGCGGCATGTACTCTGGACAGCAGACACCAAGCCTGAAAGAAGCGCGGATCAAGGGTGAAAGCTTCCTCTAGCAGCTGCGCGGCTTGGGGCAGCTTTTCCCTTGCGTGGATTGGATCCGAGGCGTCGGCGAAGAGCGGCTGGGCGCGCAAATAAAGGTCGTATGCGGCAAGATCAGTGGTGAGCGCTTTCTCGATCGCCGCCTTTTCGCTCGGCGAAATTTTGGCTTGAAGCTGGTCGGCGATCGTCTTGGCAATCTCGCTCTGAATGGGCGAACACGTCCGCTAAATCGCGATCGTAACGCTCCGCCCAAAGATGCGTGTCGCTCCTGGCGTCAATCAGCTGTGCGCTTACGCGCACACGGTTCCCTGTCCGTTGCACACTTCCTTCGAGTACATGGGCGACGCCGAGCGCTTTCGCGATTTCGCGTACGTTGCGCTCGACTCCGCTCTTGTACTGCATCACGGACGTGCGGCTGATGACCTTCAAGTCGGCCACCTTCGCCAGATCGGTGAGGATTTCACCCTGCACACCATTTGTGAAGAAAGCGTTTTCAGGATCGGCGCTCAGATTCTCGAAGGAAAGTACGGCGATGCTCTTGTAAGGAATCACCGCAGCGGCGTTCATCAATTTCTCTTGTGAGCGGCTAAGCATCCAAAATGCAGCACCGAGGGCCGTGATCAGGAGTAACGTCGCGACAACAGCAGATTTAACTCGGAAGGCGGTTTTCGCTCGGCTCAACTTTGCTGGCAGAGCTGAATTCCCGAGTTGATCCGTATACAGATTAACGAGCGGCACTCTCAGGCCATGCTTATCCGTGCCTACTCCGACGTCGTGCAAATGCGATCGCCAATGAGCATATTGCTCCAAGTCTTCCGCGAAATGCTTGGAAAGGAGAATATGTCCGGCATCACCGCAATACATGACGCGCTGCGCCACGTTAATTCCAGCTCCGAGGAGATTGGACTGATCATTCACATCCGCGGCTGGATTGACCGAGCCACTGTGAATACCCATGCGTACTTTAAGTTTCGCGTGCGTTTGTAGTGCCTTGCTAATTTCTAGCGCGCATTCCACTGGCGCTTCGGGATTATTTGTAAAGACAAGCACCATCCCGTCGCCCGTCGGTAAACGCGTGAGCTTTCCCTCAGCTTCGGCCGCACGGAATTGCTCGGTCTCTCGAACAAGCTGATTGAGTTCTTGCACCAACTCTTTTTGTTCGTCGGCGAGCAGCTTTGAGTATCCAACGATGTCGAGAAACAAGATATGCCCCACCTCAAGATGGAGATGCGGCTCTTGAACACTCGACATGTTGCCTCCCGCACACGCGGAGTCGGTCACCTGATCTTCCCAGGGCCAGCCTACGCTGTCGAGCACGAATAGACCGGCTTGGGTGGGTTTTCTGTGTGCTAAGGCGTTATGTGATCGCCTTTAAAGACTTTGCGTATTCGAATGCATCGCTAATTGCGTTGAGATTCCCTGCAACCCTGCTGCCCTGTAACTTTGCAGGCCGTGATTCAGTGCGTTCGAGCGGCCAAGGTTGTCAGATCCCGTTCAATTTGGGGTCTGGTGCTTTTAGCAAGCGTTAGCGGTTGGGCGAGTGAAGCGGCCTCGATTATCCCTCTGGGGAGTGCAAGGACGATGCAGATAATGGCGAGATGAAGTACAATCGCCGCGACGACGATCAGGACCTCAACCAACGCGAATGCGGCGCGCGCAAACTTTGTTGATGCTACGCTCATTGCGAAGAAGAGGCTCTGAGCTAGGGCTCAAGCGGCGGTAAGACCCGCACGGATTACAGCGGATATCAGGATTGACGCAAGCGCGGCCTCATCGAGACGATTCCGGAGTTGCTTTCGCGTGCTGTTGAATGCCTCGCGCGTTAACGCAACTGCTTCCCGAGGATCATCGGTTAATCGAGAAGCGAAGCTGTAAACGGCGGGATAATAACGAGCAACCAAACTATCAAAACGTGAGCTTT
>DASTZJ010000367.1:0-4805 GCA_035764345.1 Candidatus Udaeobacter sp. | reverse complement strand
CGGTGCGCTGCAAGATCGACAAGTTCGGCGACCCGTGACTTTAGCAAGCGCGCTCGCGTCCAGAGAAACACCAGAAAGAGCACGTAGGGAACAAGGACCCAAAGATCCAGGTGCGAAATATTGAGCTGCCGATAGATCAATAGACTTAAGGCAATGAGATTGAAAATGATGGTCGTCGTAACGAACCGGTTCCGAAGCCGAACACGGGTCAAACACTTACCGCCGCCATGATACTCGGTGACAGTCTGAAGCGCGATGCTCCACCAAAAATTACCATAGATTTGAATGTCCCACTCGTTCCACCCACTATCAGTAGAATAACGCCAGCCTTCTTCATCCAGCAGCTCGAAGATAGCACCGAGCAAATAATGGCGGTCCCTTCCCTGTTCGCTCCAAAAAACGCGGCGACTTAGACTGCCCCCAAAAGCGCTGCGCTCCGGTAGATGCTCGTGTGCCCGAATCACGCTTGCAGGTGTGCGCTTGAAATGCAGCCAGGTGAAATAACGCGAGAATCCTCGCACGAGCGGTTGGACAAAAGCTAGAAACATGACAAGCAGCCGCGCGCCCGCCGTATCGAATTTCGGCTCAATGGAAGCTCGTACCATGTAGGAAAGGGCGACGCATAGAGTGCCGCCAAGCATGAGGTACGGCACAATGCGCAAGGCCGGGAGAAAAATGCCCAGGCCGAACAGGAAAATTGTCAGGGCAAACCACTCAATACTGCTTAGGTAGGCGGCTACATCTGATTGAGGCGCGGGATAAATTGATTGGAAAAAACCTTCGCCGAAAATTCCGTGATAGATCACCGGCCGGTTAACGAACCAGCTGAACCGTGGCGTCCCGTAGATCTGGCCACGCCATTTCGCGGTGCCTGTTGGCCCGAAAAAGATCAGATGTTTAAAGCGCAGCAGTGACTCTGCTTCACCATAGCCGTCCTGCTGCTTCAAAAAAGCGCGAAGGGTAAAACGTCGATAGTGCCAGACGATCGCGGTCGGACTGAAAGCGATGGCCCAACCAGCCTGCTGGAGTCGCCAGCAAAAATCGACGTCATCACCTGCTTTGCGGTATTCGGTATCAAAGCCGCCTACGCCTTCAAATGCCCACCGATAGAACGCCATGTTGCAACCGGGAATGTGCTCGGCGATCACATCGGTAAGCAACACATGGCTCGGTCCGCCCGGTGCCGCCGCAACGCAGGCCTGAATCCAATTTTTGCCTGGCGGCGTGACGTTGGGTCCACCTACTCCAGCGTAATTACCACTTACCAGAGTGCCAATGAGATAATACAACCAATCCGCATCAACCATGCAGTCAGAATCGGTGTAGGCGAAGACTTCACCCTTGGCTGCGGCGGCGCCGGTATTCCGAGCGTGGCTCAATCCTTGATTGCTTTGATGAATGTAGCGCACCCATGGGAACTGCGCTGCGATATACGATGTATCATCGGTCGATCCGTCATCGACCAGAATGACCTCATACTCGGGATAGTTAAGTTTACCTAACGAATCAAGGCAGGGCGCAAGAGTGGGGCCACCGTTGTACGAACAGACAATCACCGAAACGAACGGCGCCTTCGGCAATGGACGATGAGGCAACGTGGAATTGTTTCGGCCCAGTTTCTCTTCCAGCATGTAGAACGCCTTCTTCGGTAGACGCTCCCGCGTAACGATCCCAAACGCCCAGTCGGTAATTTCTTGGCCTCCGGTGAACCATTCGTCCGTCCAGGTAAAAAAAATGGTTCCCGCAAGACCGCATTTTACGACACTGTCGATGTGCCAACCGAGCATCTCGGCTTGCTCGTCCTGTGAATGCCGGATCGTGTCCATGCCGAATTCCCCCAGGATAAGGGGATGCTCGCCCGTGAGATTTTGCAGTCGCAACAGGTAACCCTCGAAATCGCGCTGGTTGTGAAGGTAAACATTGAAACAGCAAAAATCCCCATTCTGTGGCAGCAAATATTCGGTGGGCGGGTAAGTGGCATAGGAAAAGAGAGCATCCGGATCGATGGCACGCCCGATCCGAATCAGTTCTTCCACAAATTCAATCACCCGACGCGCGCCGAGCCAGCGCGCCATTGTGCTGGAGATTTCGTTGCCGACGAGATAGCCAAGGATTGCGGAATGTCCGGCGTATCGGCTCACCGAAGCACGAACAGCTTCAGTAATTTGCCTGCGAATCGATCTTTCGCGCAGGAACTCGATATGTTTTTCCCAGGGAAGCGTCACCAACACGCGCATTCCTGCGTTAGTGCATCGATCAAGAAACCAGGGCGGCGGCGGATGATAAATCCGCACAACGTTCAGACCGGCCTTGCGCATGAGCGAGAGATCGACATCGACCTGCTCCGGCCGTCCGAGATAGTTTCCTTCGGCGTCCGGCTTGAAAGGACCGTACGTGACGCCTTTGACGAAAAACTTTTTGTCACCTTCCAAAAAGAATTTCGCCGCCGGGCGAATTCGCGAGTCCTTAGTCATTGTCATGTCGAGCGGAGTCGAGACATCTCTCGATCAATGTTTCTTGTTTGACAGCAAGACATTCCTCCCAGCCTTCGCATAAAGCTACCGCCGGGCAACCCCGAATGCTTTCGGGGTCGGAATAACAAAGGGCAATATTGCGGTCGTTAAAAGCTCAATGACCGGGTGAACTGATTCAATTAGAGCTCCGCCAGCGCTTCGCTCATCACGGCTCCCGTGCGTTCCACTTCTTCTGGCAAGTGCGCTGTAGATATGAACCCGGTTTCAAACTGCGATGGCGCGAAGTAGATGCCGCGCCTTAAACAAGCATGAAAAAATCTCGCGAATGTTTTCAAATCGCTCCGCCGCGCGCTAGCGAGATCGGCAATCGGTCCCGGGGTGAAGAACAAACAGAACATCGAACCGACTCTATGAAACGTGACGTCGGTCTTCGCATGTCCGCCGCTGGACGGATTCGCTGCGGCGAACTTGATGGCACTCCGCGTGAGCTTTTCGAATTGCGCGCCAAGCTCTTCCAGTAGCTTCCATCCGTTGATCCGTTCAAATTCACGCAGTTGAGCCAGGCCTGCGGCCATGGCCAGAGGATTTCCAGACAACGTCCCCGCCTGATAAACGGGGCCATCTGGCGAAAGCTGGTCCATGATTTCGGCCCGTCCACCAAATGCGCCGACCGGCAGTCCGCCACCAATCACTTTCCCTAATGCTGTAAGATCGGGTTTCACTCCGTAGATTTCCTGCGCGCCACCGCGCGCCAGACGGAAACCGGTAATTACTTCGTCCAAGATCAAAAGCGCATCATTGACCGCGCATTCGTTTCGCAGCGCCGACAAAAAATCGTCGCTCGGAAGATAGAGACCCGCGTTCGCAGGAACAGGCTCCACAATTACAGCCGCGATTTTCGCCTTGTTCTCAGCAAATGCCTTCCGCACAAGATCGGCATTGTTGAACGGAAGTGAAATGGTGAGGTCGGCAAATGCCTGCGGCACGCCCGCGCTGTCAGGCCGCCCGTGAGTAAGCGCGCCACTGCCTGTTTTCACCAGGAGGCCATCGACGTGGCCGTGATAACAACCATCGAACTTGATGATCTTATCGCGTCCGGTGAACGCACGTGCGAGGCGAATGCACGACATGGTTGCTTCCGTGCCGCTGTTTACCATCCGCACTTTCTCGATCGACGGCACCCAATCGCAGATCAATTCCGCCATCTCCACTTCGAGCGGGTTTGGAACCCCAAAACTTAAACCGCGTGTCGCAGTTTCGCGCACCGCGTCCACAACCACTTTCGGCGCGTGACCGAGGATTGCCGGCCCCCAGCTTCCCACGTAATCCAAATATTCCTTTCCATCGACGTCCCAAATCTTCGCGCCCTTCGCGCGCGCCACAAAAAACGGCGCACTATCCACATTGCGGAACGCGCGCACGGGTGAATTAACACCACCCGGAATGCGCTGTTGGGCGGCATGAAATAATTCGGAGGAGCGAAGGGTCATGTTCCGTCAGAACGTCCAACGCCCAACGCCCAACGTCCAACGCTGAGTTTCCGCAGGCAGCACTTCCCCTGCTCCCCACTCAATTACTCTCATTCCGCTGGCGACCTAAATTGACACGATGCCGGTGCGCTCGATAATTTCACTTCCACGCAAGTGTCCGGCGGGGTAGCCAAGTGGTAAGGTCGCGGTCTGCAAAACCGCTATTCGCGGGTTCGATTCCCGCCCCCGCCTCTCTTCATAGGTAAATCGGTGGGAAATGCCCTCAAAAATCGGCCGAGTGAGAACAGAAGTGAGAACAAATCCACCGAGTTCCGCCCTTGTCAGTGACGTTCGATGACGGGATTTTGCTTGCAGTTCGCCGGCCCAATCGCGTACCCGAAAACACAAAAGTCGTGGCAGGTGATTTGGAAAAAGAACTTCGACGCAGCGCCGAAACCTGGCGGGAATGGTACGATTTGGCTGCAATGGTACTTCCCGGACGAAGAAGCGCACGATTACGCCGAAGAGCTAACTCAGGTAGCGGAAGGCAGAAAACGCGAGACCGAAAGATCACCGCACGAAATCAGGCGCGAAATGAAATTGTTGGCGAACATCGAGGCGTTAATCAATGCAAGACGCTTGTTCGTTACAATAGCGGCCTAGCGTCTCCGTTTTACTTTCTCCTTTTGCGTCCGTCGTTCCTGGATTCGCTTCTGGATAGCGAAACCGCTGCGGCAACATGGGTTCGTGTTGGAGTAGGAATCTCTTGCGTCGTTCTTGCAGTTGTTGTTTGGAATAGGCCTTTTTGGGATAATTGCCTTACTGTTTTGCGTCGAACACGGCTCGGGTGTTTTTGGGAATG
>DASTZJ010000366.1:0-3168 GCA_035764345.1 Candidatus Udaeobacter sp. | reverse complement strand
CTCGAAATGCAATATCAGAGCGGAGGCGAAAGCATCGGCGCGCTTGAATCGCCGAAAGGCTTCGCGATTGGTCCTACCTTGGCGTGGCGGCCGACGAAGAACGCACGCTTCGATCTCTCGCCTCTTCTTGGATGCAGCGATTACACCCCAGCTGCGCAAGTGTTCGCAGTATTTTCGTTCTCCTTCGGCGGACCTACGACAGGTGAAGCAGAGACGCCGGCTTCCGCACGGGGCCACTGAACATACGTTCTCGTGCGTCGGGGGCGTGTTGACCGGAAATGTCGAATCGCACGAATTGCGTTTGACGAATCGGATCGGAAACTGCGATGGAGGCCGGACGATGACACTCGACGAATACGAAAACCTGCCGCCCAAGGAAAAGGCGCGCGTGGAGTTGTGTCAAGCGAGGGCAGGTAACGAACTCGTCACTTTTTGGCGGGAGCGACCGTATGGAAACTGCTGTAAGATCCAAGAAATCCCCAAAGTAAATCCGAATAACAATTGAATATGAAAGTAAATCGTAATCTTAGCATTACCGCTCTACTCGCAGCAGCCTTTTGCCTCTCACTTGGCATGAGTGTTGCCAAGGCTGATGACAACGAGCAGGGCGGCGAAATTGAAGGCACCGAAGATCTCCATATCGAGATGCAAATGACGCCGACCGGTGCTGCGCCGCCGGGTTCATCAATCGAGCTTCAACTTGAAGTGGACAACGAGGACGGTACGACCCAAGCGGAATTAGAACTTGACGAGAATGGCCTTCCGGCGGGGACCTTTACCGTGAGCGTCACGCTCAAATCCAATGGCAGCACCGTTCAGCTGGGCACCTTCACCATTGCGAACGGTCAAACTGAAGCCGAGATAAAGTTTTCTAACGAGGACGAGAACGAAAATGATAACGAGGACGAGAACGAAAATGAAAATGATGAGGACGAGATCGAATTGCCGTTTCCGGCGAACGTGAACCCCTTCGACATCGCGACCGTCTCGGTATCTAATTCTGGCGGCGTAGTTCTTTTCACGACCGATTTGACCAACGTGATGACAATGAGCGCGACGCTTAATGCGAGCATCACCGGCCAGCCCGGCCCGAGCGATCCCGGGGCAAGCGGAAGTGCAGTGCTGACCGCGACGGCTTCACATAGTAGGCCAAATGGATCGCTTCATATCACCGGGCAGGGATTGCCGCCGAACACGCCACTGAAGGTCACGATTAACGGAAAGGCCTCGAATAGGAAGAAGGCCAGAACGATGAGCATGGGGACCGTTAACATCATGATTACTCCGAGGGGCAAAACTAGGACTGTCGCTCGCGGTGTAACTCTCCTTCAGGTTAAGAAAGTGACTTTGACTAACAACAGCGGCAACGTCTTGTTGAATTTCAGCTTCTAAGTCCAAGAACGTCGCCAACGCTTTCGCGAAGATCTCCTGCGGCCGCGAGGACTAGAAAAAAGGATTGGTGCGATGTCTTTCGCAATGATCTCGCACGCGCGCGCGAAGCCCAAGCAGAGGTCTGGGCTGACGAGCTAGTGGACATCTCCGATGCCGAGCTACCGACACGCGAGGCTATCAGGCGGGCCAGGCTTAGGATGCAGTCCAGGCAATGGCTAGCCGGGAAGTACAACAGCCGGTTCGCTGATAAACCCAACCAGACACAAGTCAATGTAGGCGTAGCGGTAGTATTGCCGGAAGCCGAACGGGTCAAGCTAATCGAAAGGCGGGACAGGGCGCTTCTGGCGAACCAGGGCGATAAAAGCGGAGGGCAGCTACCCAAGGAAAAGCGATGAATGATCCCGATGTAGTAGAGCCTGACGACCTAAAGCCCGTGGCGTTTGGAGTAACGACAATTACCGAGGATTTATCCCTTTGATGCAACCCGCATGAATGCGAGACTTGCCGGAGATGTTGGTCGGGAAAGGTTTAGGCTAACGAGATGCATTTACTGCAATTCTTTGCCAGGTGGACAGAAGATTGGACGGGACGCATGAGCGGGATTGCTTTAGTAGGACTTTTATTTTGGGCGACATTCTGGCCGCCGTCAGTAGATCAAGGCAAAACGGTTTTACTCGCAATATCGGCGGTTTGTTTTGTCGTCGGCTCTTATCGCGTTTGGTCGAAGGAGCATCAGCTCGTACTTAATCTAACCGAAAAGACCCAGATCGAGGCGTTGGACGATCTTCTTTCGGAGTTTGAAAAGCTTGTGAATTGGTACGCGAGCGATGCGAAAACAAAACCAAAGCCGTTAAGTCTCTTAATTGAAAGAGCGAGGCGAGAGCTGCGTCGTCATGCGCCAAACTACGTTCACACCTTTAATGATGTTGTGAGAGATGGTGCCCACGCTCAAAGGGCAGAACCCATGCCGGTATTTGGAACCGAGGAAGAGGCAGAAAAGTGGCTAAAAGCAAACCCCGAAAGATACCTGTGTTGGCAAATCGCTAGTGCGTGTCATTACCAACTAAAGTTCGTACTGGTGGAGTGTGACGCTAAGCTGCCCTAGTCAATTTTTCGTAGCCGCGTCGAGGAAATCGTCGAGGTCCCTATTGTTGCAAACAGGTTCTCCGGTCTTTGGGCTTATTCACCTTGCGCTCCAGTGCTGCTCGCGAATCGAGCAGCAATCTGGCCGTCGCGATGAGTCGTTTTGATTTTATGGACCGACACCTTCAATCGCCGATTCAAGTTCGAGAAACGCAGTCAGCTTTTCATCTGCACGCACAACGAAACGCTTTCCGTCGCCAGGCGATTTTTGTCGGATGGATTTATCCTGGAAACCACGTACGTATCCGTTTAGGGCCCGAGTAAGCTCCAGCCAGCCGGGAGAGTTGGACCATACGCGGCCCCAACGAAAACGTTGTTGTTGAGATACCAGATCGCTGTTTGACGAGTGCCCGCGTTGTAAAGCAGATAGTCCGGGTAGCCGTTGCCGTTAAAGTCTCCAGTCGCTAGCAACGCCCAGCCACCGGGAACGCTCGGCCCATAAGCGCCTCCAATGAACGTTACTCCTGACAAATACCAGATCGCCGTTTGGCGCGTAATGGGATTAAACAAGGCATAATCTGCATGGCCATCACGATTAAAATCCGCTACACCTACCAACCCCCAACCAGTCGGAAGAGTCGGCCCGTACGCGCCGCCGACATAAACGTTGTTGTGCAGATACCAGATCGCTGT
>DASTZJ010000365.1:0-7066 GCA_035764345.1 Candidatus Udaeobacter sp. | reverse complement strand
GACCACATCGAAGTCGTTTAGATAAACAGCGTCACGGGTATAGGCGACAATTGCGCTCACGTCGCTGGCCAGAAAGTTTTCGCCGTTACCCACGCCAAGCACGAGCGGGCTTCCCCGTCGCGCGCCGATCATAAAATCCGGGATATCGGCATGGACCAGAGTGATACCATATGTGCCGATGACCTGCTGAAGCGCCGTGCGAACAGCAGCAAGCAGTCGCGCTTTCTTTTCCGGTAGGTCTACGGTGCTGGCGCATGATTCGTCGTAGAGTTTTCCAATCAAATGCGCGAGCACTTCAGTATCGGTTTCGGAGCGAAAATTCGTATCGCCGCCCCGGATCAGCTCATCTTTAAGCGCCTGATAATTTTCGATTACTCCGTTATGGACGAGCGCCAGCTTTGCACTGGCATCAAAATGCGGATGCGCGTTTTGGTCGGTGACTTTGCCATGCGTTGCCCAACGTGTGTGACTGACGCCAAGCGAACCGGAGACCGGTTCCTTTCTCATTAGTTTTGCGAGCGCCGCAATGCGTCCGGCACATTTGCGCGTTTCCAGACGCCCCCCGTCTACAACAGCGATACCGGCTGAGTCGTAGCCTCGATATTCAAGACGACGCAGCCCATCGAGCAAAATGGGCGCTGCTTGAGCGCGCCCAACGTAGCCAACAATCCCACACATTTTTCCGGACTGTAGCGGTGGCTGTCCTCACCCGCAAGAAGCAGACACTCTGGATCGATCTGACCAATGTTGTAGCGACCGGCCTGTGGCCGGTCCACGTCGGCACTCCTTTCACGCCAGGCCCACGGCCACAGGGCCGTGGCTACAGCGGCTGCAGCTCACTATCACCTTATAGGTTCGCGAAACGTCGAGGTCGCTGTTTTCAACCGCAAAAAAGGTACCGCAAAAGCGCAGTCGCTGAGTTATTGATTGGCAAACGATGCAAGAGCAGGCGCAGCGCGATTCGCTTCCAAAAAATCCGACCGCGAAAACATTCGGAGCGCTGCCGCCAGGCACAACGCAAGGGACACTTGCAATCATTATGGGCGGCGGCGCCGGCACCCGCTTGTTCCCGTTGACGAAAGACCGCGCCAAACCGGCCGTGCCGCTCGGTGGCAAGTACCGCATTGTCGATATCCCGATCAGCAATTGTCTGAATTCCGGGCTGCGTTCCATCTATGTGCTGACCCAGTTCAACAGCATGTCGCTGCATCGGCATATCCAGGCCAGCTACAAGTTCGATAATTTCTCGCGCAGCTTTGTGGACATTCTCGCCGCGCAACAAACGCCCGCCGGATCGCAATGGTATCAGGGAACTGCTGACGCGGTCCGGCAAAACATGCGCTACTTCCTTGAGCGTCCGTTTGATTATTACCTGATTTTGAGCGGCGACCAGCTCTACCGGATGGATTTTCGCGCGCTGCTGGATCAGCACATCCGGTTAGGCGCAGACATCACCTTGGCCACCAAACCCGTAGCGCTGCATCAGGTTTCTGAGTTTGGCATCATGCAGAGTGGCGTTGATCGCCGAATCACGCGTTTCGTCGAGAAGCCGACGGATGAAGCAGTATTGCAGGAAATGAAGATGAGTCGGGAGCTGCTCGGCGCTATCGGTTCCAATGAAGATGACCAATTGTTCCAAGCCTCGATGGGAATCTACGTGTTCAACCGCGACGTGCTCATACAATCCTTGCAGAATGATCTCTTCGATTTCGGGAAACATATCATCCCGCTATCGATCAAGGACCGGCATGTTAGCGCGTTTATCTTTAAGGGTTATTGGGAAGACATCGGAACAATCCGCGCGTTTTATGAGGCGAACCTGGATCTCACCGATGTCGTGCCCGAGTACAGCTTCTTTGACCCCGAGTCTCCGATCTACACGCATCCCCGCTTCTTGCCGGGAAGCAAAATCAACGGCGCCACTCTGCGGCAGGCGATTATTTCAGATGGATGTATCATCTCGGATGCGCATCTGGAGCGATGCGTGGTGGGAATACGCAGTGTTATTCAAAGCGGTGCGACGATCCGGAATAGCATCGTCATGGGCGCGGATTATTTTGAATTAGGACAGACCGATGCGTCACAGCCACCCATAGGCATCGGACGCAATTGCGTGATCGACCGCGCTATCATCGACAAAAATGCTCGCATCGCCGATGGCGCTGTGGTTACGCCGGAGGGTAAACCGCCAAATTTGGACGCGGACAATTACTTCATCCGCGATGGAATTGTAGTGATACCCAAAAACGCAGTTATTCCAGCCGGTTCCTGGATTTGATCGTCAAGTAGATCCGGGTTGTCCACAACACGACGGCAATGGCCGTTGCAGGCGCGGAGGTCAGCGGCAAAGCCGCATTATTTTGCCAATGCATTGAGGACAACGCGGTCCAGTGAAAACGCAATTGCCGCGAGCGCCTCCGCTGTCACCGTCTATCGGTCATCCCTGCGAACTGCCCTTGAGTTTCCCATGGTTCCTGTTTGTTCCACGGAATCACCGAGTCGTGACGGTCGCTCGGATCTTTGACCAGAGCAGTTTCCTTCTGCGTTGCGCATGAGGTGATGGCTATCACGAGTGCACACAGCAGAACAGGAACGATAATCCTTCGAAGGTTACGGACTTGTGCCAGCATAAATTACGTTGTCTCCCGGTTGCATTTGGGCGCCGCGCGCCAAACTATTGGTGATGATATCGCCGATGGCAGTCGCCGGTTCAACTGAAGAAATGCGAATTTTTCCAACCAAGGTCCCATCGCGCAGAACAAGCATCTCCGCATTCGACTCTACTCCGTGGCGAGTACCGAGATTTAATACCACGAAGTTATACGCCTGATTGACTGCAAGAATTGTTCCGCGTAAGCCTGTTCGACGAGGGCTAGTCTCGCGGAGGGATTCCCGCCGTTTTTTTCCTTCTTTCGGCTGATCTGCGCGCTCCTGGATGTCCTGGAGTTTTTCGGAAAGGAACGTTTTTTCTTTTTCTGCGCTATCCAGTTGGCGGCGAAGATCGTCGAGTTGCGACTGCAAATCCGCCGCCGGCGTCGTCGCGGCGGGGCTGTCAGCCGCTGGAGCATTCGGATTTTTTTCCGCTTCTTCAACACCATTCTGCAAGGAAGCGATCTGTTTCTGGTTCTCATCTAATTTGGCCTGCAGATCGGACTTCTCTTTCTGTGTTTGGGCAAGCTCTGCCTCGGCTTTTGCGGCTCTGTTTTCTGCTTCTGCGACTTTACCCTGTTCTCCTACGGTGCCACCGGCCGAGGTATTGAGCTTCTCGCGTATGCGGCGTTCGGCTGCGTCGCGCGCAGCCTGTGCACTCGTCACAGTTGCGCGAAGCGCTTTCATTTTTTGAGTGTTTAAAAAACCAAAAAATGCTGCCAATACGAGCAGCAAAATGGCAAAGCCGGCCACGCTTTTCGGCGTGGAGGAGTGTGCCGCCGATTCCCGATGCGTCATGGAGTGGTGCTGTTTTAAACGAATCACGCTGAAACGCAATCGTGATTTCGGGTCGAACGCTGGAGTGGGAAACAACCGGAGTTCAATCGGATTGCGTTTCTCATTGTTTCAACCGATAGACTTCCCGTGGGACAACAGCACCGTGTACGAGCCAAACGCAAGCGACATAGAGCGTATCTAGAGCGCAAGAAGGCAGCGCTGCGAGCCAGCGCTGCGCAACCGGCATCAGGCAAGCAGCGGGCAAAGAAGGAACCCGCTGCGGAAGAGTGAATTCGATTTGATCCCTGTGTGACGACCCGGTTTTGGTATTTCATGCACAGAATGTAGTAATGCCGCAGCGCGCCCGTTATCTGATCGTCGATGGGCACAGCGTTATTTTTGCCTGGCCTGAATTGCGCAAACTCCACGCGCGGCGGTCCTCGCTGGCGCGTGAAGCGTTAATCAAACGGCTGCGAGACTATCAAGATTGGACCGGTGTGCGTGTGGTAGTCGTTTTTGACGGCAAAGGAAGAAAGATCGAGACCACTTCCGGCCCGGCTGACGTGCAAGTCTTCTATTCCCGCACGGGCCAGACAGCCGACGCCATCATTGAGCGACTGGCAAGCAAATACGCAAAACGGTTCGAGCTAATGGTGGCTACCTCTGATTCCATGGAGGGAGAAACAGTTGAAGCGTGCGGCGCAGAATGGATCTCTCCTGAAGCGCTTCGCGGGTTTCTTTCGAGTGTGCGGCGAGATTAGGATCCCAATTTCTTCTCAATCTCTTTTACTCGCGCGAAAAGTTTTCCCAGTCCTCGGATCCAGGCGATCTGCTGTTTCACTTCGTCGATTGGCCCAGCAGGATAACCGAACCACACGCCGCCTGGAACACTCTTGGAAACGCCGCTCTGCGCCGCGATGACGCTGCCGTCAGCAATTTCAACGTGTCCGACAATGCCCACTTGCCCGGCCATTGTAACGCGCTCCCCGACACGCGTGCTGCCTGATATACCAGTCTGCGCCACGATCACGGAATTTTTCCCAATGACGACGTTGTGAGCGATTTGCACGAGGTTGTCGATCTTCACGCCCTGCTGGATCCACGTCCGGCCAAACCGCGCGCGGTCAACAGTCGTGTTTGCACCGATCTCAACGTCATCGTCGATGTGCACGATCCCGAGCTGCTGAATCTTTTGCTGCCGGCCATCAACCATTTCAAAACCAAAGCCGTCAGCGCCAATCACGGCGCCGCTGTGAATGATTACCCGCGAACCGATCCTGCTTCGCTCGCGAACGGTCACGAGCGGATAAATCAGGCACGCGGACCCGATTGTTGTTTCATGTCCAATGTAACTTCCCGCGCCAATAATTGTGTCATCGCCGATTTTGGAGCCGTCTTCGATGACCGCGTGAGGCTGAATTGATACACGTTCCCCCAGGCGGACACGTGATCCGACAATCGCGCTCGGATGAATGCCCGGCGCAAAAGTGACCGGTTTCGGCGCGAATTTGAGCACAATCTGCTCGAACGCTTTGGTAGGGTTTGAGACGCGAACCTGGGCGGCAGCGAGCGGTTCGACGAAATCAGGCGGAACGAAAACAGCTGAAGCCTGCGTTTTGCGCAGCAGTCCGATATATTTTCGATTGGCGAAAAAACTAATCTCACCACTCGTCGCTTCAGCCAGTGATGCAGCGCCAGTAATCTTCAGCTTTGGATCGCCAATCAACTCGCCGCTAGACATGCTGGCCAGTTCTTGAAGAGTGAAGGACACAGAAAAGTTACGCTGTTGAAGCGTTAAAATGTTGAAACGTTGAAAAACTCAGTGCGACTTTGGATTATTGGGCCAGCGCGGAGGGCGCTTGTCAATGAATGCCTGAACGCCTTGGAGCGCAGCGTCATCCATCATGTTGCAGGCCATGGTCTGCGCAGCCGCTTCGTACGCTGAAGCAATGCCCAGTTCAATTTGCCGGTAAAAGAATTCCTTTCCCATCGCCACAGCGACACGCGGTTTTGCAATGATTGTCGCAACGAGTTTCTCAACTTCGGCGTCGAGCTGTTCCGGTTCCGCAACGCGGTTAATCAGCCCACGCACTTTTGCTTCTTGCGCGCTGATAAATTCACCTGTCACGAGCATCTCGAATGCCGCCTTGCGCAAAACATTGCGCGACAGCGCCACGCCCGGCGCGGAACAAAAAAGACCCAGGTTGACGCCGCTGACCGCGAACTTTGCGGTGCTTGCAGCCACGGCGAGATCGCACATCGCCACCAACTGGCAGCCGGCCGCAGTGGCGACGCCCTGGACACGAGCGAGCACCGGGACAGGCAACCGCTGGATGGCGAGCATCATCTCAGAACATTGACTGAAGAGGCGCTCGTAGTACTCAAGCGACGGTTTTGCGCGCATCTCTTTTAAATCATGACCGGCACAGAACGCTTTGCCCTCCGCTGCGAGAACCACCACGCGCACTGCATCGTCTTCGGCTATTGTGTCTAATTCGCGTTGTAGTGCCGCCAGCATGGCCTCAGACAGGGCGTTGAAAGCCTGCGGCCGGTTCAATATCAGCGTAACCACGCCGCGCGAGTCGTGGCCGCGCAAGACTACGGGTTCCTCGCCCTCCACAGCTTTCGCCGTTGACGCAGGTTCAATTGATAATGGAGGAGCTTTCACGGGCTTCGACGTTTAAACGCTACTGCTGAAATTCCAAATCCGAAATCCGAAAAATTTAGTTTCCGTTTGCGACGACTGGCAACATCATCTGGCGAGGTTGGCAGACCGTAAACAATGCGCAGCCAGATAGACTAGATTGACTATTCTGATTTATGAAGATCGTCGCGATCGCCAATCAAAAAGGCGGTGTAGGTAAAACCACTACGGCCGTAAATCTCGGCGCCGCGCTGGCTGAAATTGGGCATCGCATTTTGATTATCGATCTTGATCCACAAGCGAATGCTACCAGTTCGTTTGGGTTGCAAGCAGTAGAGCAGACCAGCCTTTATGAGCCATTACTTGGGGGCGCTTCGATTACCGAAAGAATCTTTCCCACCGAACGCGAAGCCCTGTTCATTGTGCCTGCCGATCTCGATCTTGCTGGTGCCGAGGTCGAAATCGCGCGGATGCCGAATCACTTAACGCGCCTGGCCGAAACGCTCCAGCCGCTGCACGCAGACGAGACGTTTGAGTTCGTGCTGCTGGATTGTCCGCCATCACTTGGAATCCTGATGAGCAACGCACTTGCCGCTGCCGATGAACTCTTGACCCCCATACAGTGTGAGTATTTCGCGCTGGAAGGTTTGGTAAAAATTGTCCGACTGATCGAGCAGGTGCGCGATTCGGGCGCGAACAGGCGTCTCCAGCTCGGCGGCATTATCATGACAATGTACGATGGTCGGACAAATCTTAGTGGGCAGGTTGTGGCCGAGGTGCGCCAGCATTTTGGCGAGCGCGTTTACCAAACGGTGATTCCGCGGAGTGTCCGCTTGAGCGAGGCACCGAGCTTCGGAAAATCGATCCTGGAATACGCTCCGAGCGGGACGGCTGCGGAAGCCTACCGTGCTCTCGCGCGTGAGTTCATCCAGCGCCACGCTCCGTCAGCCACTGCTCCCGAGTGATCGCAAAAACTTGCGTGGGGAATCCGCGAAA
>DASTZJ010000364.1:0-3092 GCA_035764345.1 Candidatus Udaeobacter sp. | reverse complement strand
TTTTACAGTTCCGTTAGTCAATCTGTCGGACGTTGGTCCCATTGTATCTGGAAACCTTTGTGAAAAGTAGGGGTGCCCATGAGCTTGCTTCTTCGAGAGATCCGCCGCAATCCATTGCTCTGGCTGCTTGTGTTTGTACCCATCGCGCTGGCAGCGGAGAAACTCAACCACGAAGCGCACACGCTACATTTCATTCTTTCGGTGCTCGCGATTCTACCGCTGGCTGTTCTGCTGAGTCATGCGACGGAGTCAGTCGCGGCGAAAACGGGCGATTCGGTAGGCGGTCTGCTTAACGCAACGCTTGGAAATCTGACTGAGCTTGTGATCGCCATCGCTGCTTTGCAGGCGGGACAATACACATTGGTGAAGGCGTCGGTTGCCGGCGCGATCGTGACAAACTCGTTGTTTATGCTGGGTGCATCGTTTCTGCTTGGGGGTCTGCGGTATCACGTTCAGGAATTCAACCGTGTGGCGGCGCGATTTCAGGCTGGCTTACTTTTTCTCGCCACAATAGCGCTTCTGATCCCGTCCGCAGTTGCGTCGCGCGATTCGTCAGGCGCAGCGGGATTGAATCAAGAGCTGAGTCTAGCGCTTTCGTTTGTGCTTTTGATGGGATACGGTCTGGGCCTCTGGTTTTCGCTCAACACGCATCGCGAATTGTTCGCCGGGGCGGCCGAGGAACATGAAGCGGCGTGGCCGATCAGTCTGGCGCTCGGCACACTCGCGGGCGTGACGATTTTGGTGGCGCTGGCAAGCGAAGTCTTTGTCGGATCCGTTCAGTACGCTGCAACTGCCTTCGGAATGAGTCCCGCTTTTGTCGGGTTTATCGTTGTGGCTTTGGTTGGGGCAGCCGCTGAAATGGCGGCAGCATTTTCCGCAGCGCGCAAGAATCGTCTCGATTTGAGTGTGAGCATTGCGCTGGGCAGCGCCGCGCAGATTGCGCTCTTCGTTGCTCCGGTTCTGGTGCTGCTCAGTTACGTGATTGGCCCCGCACCCATGGATTTGAATTTCTGGCCCGGGGCAGTCGCAATGATTCTGTTCGCAACCCTCACCGCCTCTTTGGTGACCACCTCTGGACGCTCTGCCTGGTTCGTAGGCGTGCTCGCGATCATGGTTTACCTGATCTTCGCCACGGCGCTATATCTCTTGCCGCCGAGACCAGCCTAACGACGTTATTCTGCCAACCAGTTTCGCGCTCGCTCTAGTGCGTTAGGCGAAAAGAACTTCACGGGCGCGCGCCGAACTCCCGCTCCAGCAAAAGCAAGCGCAAGTGTCTCCCAACGGGGCTCGGCGACGATGGCGATCTTTGAAATTTTACCGCTATGCAAGAAAAGAAAATCGAGCTCGTTCCCCCAATCTGCGCCGCGCTCCCAACCCTCAAAGTTTTCGAGAGTCACCAGCAAGCGAGGTCTCGATCCGGTGTCGATTTTGCGCGCGAGTGCGCTTTGCTCTGCGCTGAATTCGGATCGTTTCAAAACGCCGCTAATGCGTAGTACACAGATGTCGTTAGGCTGATATTGGATTTGTATTGGCATGGGTCACGTAGTTATGTGTCTGGTCTTCTCTGGAACCTCCAAGACTGCATGATTACCTGATGTGTTTTCTTGTCTTCATAGTCGCCATAACCAGCGCGCCAAGACCCAGGACAATGAGTAAAGAGAAAATCGCTGACTGCGGTAGCGTTCGCTTAGGCGTTTGCGGTTTCGGGCGGTTCGTGAACTCAACCGGAATCTTGAGCTGCGATACGGTGCCAGGCGCGAAGCGCCACCGTGAATACGCCTCCAGCGCTGAACCATCAAGTAGTTTATTTCCGGTGCTCTGCAGCATCTGGGCTCCGGTGACCTTGCCTGTGCTTTTGTCAATAGTGACCAGGACGACCCCTTTTCCGGTGAGTCCGCGTTTCGACCATTCGGCTTGGTACACGGGCATGGGCGTATAAATAGCTTTGATCGAAGTGCCGGGCCCCGGAGTTACCGACTGGGCGTGTAGCGAACAAAGAGAGACAACCGTAAGAACAGAGGCAGTGATCAACCGGCGCGTCATAAGAATCATACGTTCATCATACTCGGGTTAGCTAAAATCGTCTCATTCGAGTGTTGGATCGCCAATAGGACTTTTGGGCAATACTTTCGCAAACCCTGTGCTCTTTATCCGGATAAGGAAGCGCATCGGAGATAAACGACTAGATAATCTTGGAGCGGAGCATTGTACAATAAAGCCGTTCTCTGCAGCGCTTGCTTAGGCTTTCCGTCGCCAACGAGGTAAAAAATATGATAGCGGAATCCCGGCGAGCGTCGCTACAAAGCTTAGGAGAGCAATCTGGGGCGCATGTCTGAGGAGAAAGAAAGGCGAATAGCTTTGATAAAGCGCAAAGCCGGGGAGATACCTTTCCCAGGGCACAAAAAGTAGCAGTACCAGGCCAAGAGCAGAGCAAATCGGCATTCCCAAGTCGCCGTAACGTCGAGTATTCCAGCAATACACGCTACTAACAATGAGCGATGTGAGAAGTATTACCGAAAGGGACATTCCGGCCAGACGACGGAAGGTTGCACCACCAATCCAGGTTGAATGGCGGAGCAGATCGTTTTCAACCAGCTGCGATATTAGCTCAACCTGATCCGCGGCTTTTCCGCTGGCCGATACCCGGCGCGCGTGATCGCCCAAATCAACCGTGAAAGATGAGATCGGCTTATTCGATCGCGAATAGGAGTAGGAAAACTTGAAAATGACCCTGGGAAACGCAACGCTGCTCGCAAGGGAGAAGTGAGGTATCTCGATCTCTTTACCGCGTACGCCAAGCTTAACACTCTCCCGAATAGAATAATCTTGCTCGCCTGGAGGACCGTTCGCCGCAGCAATAAGCGATTGCGCTTTGCGCAAAACATTGTCGAGATCGGTGGCCGCCAAGCTGAGGGGAGGCAGATCGCGCTCGTGTGAGAATTCCGCTCCCTTAGCCGGCAGTGATATCGTCGAGAGCGATAGGCATAGGCTGATAAGAACCGATAGATTTTTTCGCGCACAGTGTCTTTGGGACAACGGCTGAGTGCGATGGTCCTCGAAGAGCCGGCTCACGGCTGTATCGTTTCATGAAT
>DASTZJ010000363.1:0-2882 GCA_035764345.1 Candidatus Udaeobacter sp. | reverse complement strand
TAAGGGGTAAGACCAGAGTTGTCTGGGAGTGCCGGCGCGGCCGCGTCGGTCGTTAAGGAGATCGAACGCGCTGGCCGAAAGCTGATCGCAATTCAGGCGGACGCCGCCCATTCTGAAGCCGTCAAGGCCGCGGTCGAAAAGACCGTTGCGATGCTCGGCTGACTTGATGACTCATAAGCTTCTCTCGTGTTTTACTCTGTTACCCAACGATGTCGGCGATCGGTAGATCGTGGCCACTGCGAGTCCGCGAGCTTGTTGACGCTAGCTGCACATGGCAACGTTGCGCGTGAAAGCAATTGCCGTCGATCTACTTTAATCCAGTCAACGCTCGAATCGATTCGATTCGTTACCCGAGCTCGAACCGAAGCCGAACAGCAACACGGTCAAAGAGCAGATGATTACGATCGGAGTTATCATTGCACCGGAACACTATTCGTCTGTGAATTGCACGCTATGGCGCGAGGGTGGGATTTGAAACTCCCTCGTTCGAGATACATATCAATGCAGCATCGCGAGTTATCTTGAATCCAGCGGTTCACAGATTGCCCGCCTTTTAAAAGAGAGGATTACTATGAGAAGTAGGTTCACGGTGAATCATAACGAACACGTCAGCGGCCGACCGTTCGAGGAGGTCGTAAGTGCCTTTGAGTCTGCCGTGGGATCCGTTGAAGACACTGGATTCCCGGCGCTCTTAGCGTCAACGAAAAGCGCCGAAGAGTTCGAAGCCAGCGTCCAATCTCGCGCAGGCTTGAGCGGTTTTATGCGTTTCCTCACGGTCGACCACGGAGCCTGGTTGACGCGAATCGGATTGAAGGCCCGGGCCAGGATGTACACGATCGGTAATCCATTGATTGCTCAGACTATGCTCAAACACGATATCGCCGCGGGATTGAATGTGCCTGTTCGGCTGATGATCTATGAAGAGCCAGCCACCCGGACAACTCGGCTGGCCTACGATCTACCTTCTTCCCTCATGAGCGGATTACAGAATGAAAAGGTCACTTCAGCCGCGAAAAAGCTGGACGCCAAACTCATTGCTCTAGCCATTCAGGCTACCGGTGCGGACGCGTAGACGGCTTCGACCGACTATCAACAATCAGACATCAACTACGAAGTTCCCGCCATGCGGATCCTTATCGTCGGCGCCGGTGCGGTGGGTGGTTACTTTGGTGGCCGACTGGCCCAGGCGGGACGCGATGTGACTTTTCTCGTTCGCCCAGCGCGCGCGAAACAGCTCAGTCGAGATGGCCTCCGAATCGTCAGCCCGCATGGCGATGCGGTCCTCTCTCCAAGGGTCATAAGCACTGAAGAGATCGACACACGCCTTACGACCTTGTCTTTGTGAGCGTGAAAGCCTACGCGCTCGATGCGGCTATGAATGATTTCACCGCGGCCGTTGGACGAGAGACGATGATTTTTCCGGTGCTCAATGGCATGCGCCACCTTGATCTTTTGGCGAAACGGTTCGGAGAACGTGCGGTCATCGGTGGCGCCTGTCTCGTCGCGGCCGAGATCGACGACCAGGGTCGCATCGTCCAGCTCGCGGACGTTCAGCAACTTGTTTATGGCGAGAGAAACGGCGAGAGCACGCCCCGACTGAAAACGCTCGACGCGACGCTGCAGGGAGCTGGGTTCGACGCGACAATGGCGAGTTTGTTTACATGGTTCAGCCGAATCAAACCGTCGCGCTGAAAACGTTTCGCTGGATGGCGTTGTTAGGCAGGAGGGTGACGCCTTTGTTCGTATCGACCAGGAGCCGTACGTTCACGAACTGGTTCGGGAAGAGCACACCATCATCGTTCTTAAATGTAGCTCGCACTCTGAGCGTGCCGGTGGTGGTGTCGATTTGGCTGTTGAAAGATTCGACCTTTCCGATGGCGAGCTTCTTCTGGTTCGCGCGATCGTAAGCATCGGCTTCAAGCTGTCGGCCGCTATGTATCGCCTGCATAATTTGCGGAACGGCATCCTCGGCGACGTTGAACTCGACGGTGATGGGTTGTAGCTGGGTGATAACTACGACGATGAACAGTACCGGCTGGCCGCAATTCCCCGCCAATGCGCGTGCGATAGATTTGCCAATTACCCTTATTACAGAACGTTCAGTCTCTCCTTCGGGAGAGGAACTGTGTCTGTGAGATGGCGAGATTGGAAAGTTCTGTTGATCAGCCCACGCCGTGCGCCTTCACTTTGACACGCGCTTCTTTTTCTAGGGCCTTGATTACGGCGGAGGCGTTTTCTTTTCCGAAGCCAAGCGCAACCGCCGATTCCAGATTTTTTTTAACAACGCGCAGCGCCGGAATGGGCGACTCGAGACTCTCACCAAATTTTTCAATGAGGCCCGCATCCTTGAGCATGAGCTTAAGTGCGAAGCTGGTCGAAAAATCGCGCTTCAAAATATTCTGACCATTGCTCACGAGCAGCGGTGAGCGGAAGTCGGCTACTTTTACGACTTCCATCACGGTATTCAAATCAAGGCCGGCCTTCTGCGCGAGCACCAGGCCTTCCGCGAGCGCTTCCATTTCCAGCGCGACGATGAGGTTTCCCACCAGCTTCATGGCCGCGGCGTTTCCGTTTTTGCCAAAGTACAGAACGATTTGCCCCAAATGCTCCAGGACTGGTTTCACTCTTTCATAAATGGCCTTGTTGCCCGCGGCCATAATCCAAAGCTTGGCATCCGCGGATTCTTGTTTGCTGCCAAAGACCGGCGTGTCGAGAAAATCGACACCGTGCTTTGCATAAGCTTCATGTTCTCGCAAGCTGGTCGCGGGAAGAACCGTGCTCATGTCCATTGCGATCTGGCCTTCTTTGATTCGACTTAGAATTCCTTTCGCGCCAAAAACGATTTCCTCGACAGCCTGGTCGTTACTCAAACAGTACATGAC
>DASTZJ010000362.1:0-2326 GCA_035764345.1 Candidatus Udaeobacter sp. | reverse complement strand
GAACTTGAAGGGGCGTTTGTGGCGTTGCCTTGCAATCTGAAGCGCCTTCGTTCCAGTGCGCATCCAGCGATCCAGGCACTGGCTGGGACCAGGCCGACGTCGCGGTCAGGAGAGACATCGACACTGCTATTCCGGTCGCCGTTTTCCAAGGCGCACAAAAGTACAACAAGAAAGTGCTAGCAGTTTGGCGCTTACCATTAAGCCAATTCATACAATCCGCCTTTTTATAGGGATGCCGGCAGCAGACCTGTTGGATTCAAGAAAACCTACCGCTCGCGCGCCGTGTAAGAAAAGGGGTCGCATCTAAACTCCCAAATGTTGAAACTCGCTCGTTGCCCACACTCACTCATTGCTTCCCTCGCAACTAATGCCAGTCCGGCTCGGACCTTTCTATGTCGCTCATCCCATTCGCTCCATTCACCGAAATCGCAGCTGACCTGAAGAAGTAGCCGCAGCTATCTTTCGATCTTACCGTTAGTCGCGACGAAGAACTCGCTTCCGCTTCTCGCCTTTTCGGCAGCTGCGAGGATGTCTGGGAAGCATTTCACGAATTTCCATGTTTGCGTCCACAATGGAAGGTTGATCCAACCCGGTTTCAGAAAAAAGATCGTATGTCCCGCCGATTTCCAGGCTCGCATCACGTGCGGGTTTTTTCGGATCCGCAGGTCTCCCGAGACGATCACCCAATGTTTCTCTCTGGCCAAGGCCATGATCCATAATTCATCCGGAGAGTTTGGCGGAAACCTGTCTTTAAGATGGAAAACTTGGTGCTCTGGCTGAACCAGTAAGTCCAAGCTCTTTGCGAGTTTCGGAGGAAGATTGTTGTCGAAGAAGAATCTCAAGCCGCTTTCGCGAGCGATTCTTCAAACTCGACCGCGTCGCGAATCTCCTCCGGGTGGACCTCATACCACCTTGCTACGAGGTCCGAAGACGCATTCGCTTTCAAGCTTCGCGCGAGGACCTGCGAGGGAACACCCGAACGTGCCACCGTCGGTTGACCAAAGTTCCGTTTCGGATCAACGACGATCTGCCGTTGCTTACCCAAGGGCCACCAGACGATATCGCTACCTGAGAACTCCAGTTCCTTCCGAAATGGCTCGACGATGCGCGAGAATTCAGCCTGGTCAGTGGCGAGATTGATCAAAGCTTCGTCAGAATCTTCCTCCGCTTGGCGCAGCAGAATGCTTCTGCCGTCGGTAAAGATACGATTCGAACAAAATGGGTGCGTCGTCCTCAATTTAGCCTGAGCCTTCGAGTGAGCCCGGCGCATCGTGCGCCAGCTAACGCCGGCGCGGATAAATGCGTCGACAAACCTGAGCTCGAGGAGATCACGAAAGCTGAGCGCGAGTTTGTTCTCGATCGGTTTGATTTCGCCCTGCCAAACTGCATCCGAATGACGAACCGAGGTGCCGCTGCGAAAATCATAACCCTTCAGCCACCGCCGAACCTTTCCGACAGAAATTCGGGTAAGCCGCGCCGCTTCGGGTACAGTATAAAGGCCCGCATTTAGAAGGTGAGGTTCACGCTCGTGCACCGGCGCTAATGAAGCCTCTACAGTGCCTCAATGCAATCAAATCTGTCTGGCGACACTTCGGCGGCGTGTTGGGCAATGGTTCGCATCTAAACTCCGAAATTCTTCGCGAGCAGGGCATCTAACATTCCATTCTCGTTAGGCCGTATCGCTTCCTTTCACACGACGGTTGGCAGCCCGTCAAAGATTGTTTGGCTCATGACTTCTGTGCGCGCGACGTGCACGGCCGTGACGGACGGCGCACAGCGCCGTGGCTACAGCGGGAACGCAGGCGACACGCCTGCCGCTACAAGTGTTCAGCTGATGCATCGTAAGCGGCTTATGATAGATGCTAAAACTCTGAAATCCTTCGCGTGCAGGCAGGCTACAGTTGCGCCGAGTCAGTGTGCTCCCTGTTCGAGAAGACGATGAGGATCAACAATTGATTGAGTGGATTCTCTTCGCGTCAGACTATCGAGCAGTTCCATCAGGCGCGCCTCGTACGAATCACACATGGTAGATTTGCCATCTGGCTCGACCCATTCCGGGTGTTGGATCCGAAGTTGGTCGTGAATCTGTTGCCGGAGCTCCGCGTAAGTGTGGATTTGATGAGATCCGGCCACTGGCTTGGTGACCGATTGAGGTGTGGCGCGGGACGGTTTGCCTAGCTTGCCTTGTCTGTGAGCGCGCTTCGTTCTGAGACTAACGAATTTCATAAACGCCTTTCTATCTGGGTTGACTGATCCAGATTCGCGCGGAACGAGGAACCATCTTCACGAGGCGCTTTAAAACAGCCTCGCTCCAGATGCCTCTGGG
>DASTZJ010000361.1:0-3638 GCA_035764345.1 Candidatus Udaeobacter sp. | reverse complement strand
GTGTGGCATCGCCTGGGGCATTCAGCTAGACGGCAAAAGAAATCTCGTTGTCACCACGGTCGGCGATGCGGCAACGCGTCAGGGAGATTTTTTTGAGGCGCTCTGTTTCGCCAAGGAGAAGAAACTTCCCATGCTTTTCCTTGTCGAAGACAACGGCTACGGCATCAGCATGCCGACGCGGAAGAACAATCCGCTCGCGCTCAACGTCCTCGAACCCGACAACTGGCGCCGGATCGAGGGACAGGACGTCCAGCAGGTTTATGACGCAACCGCAGAGGCGTTTGAGAAAATTCGCGCAGGAGGTGGGCCGTTCTTTTTCTGGATCAGGATGGAGCGCCTTTCCAGTCACACCAGCTCCGATGATCAAAAACTTTATCGCAGCGCCGAGGAATTGAAGACGCTGGAAAAATCAGATCCGCTCAAGTGCTGGAAAGATCAATTGATCCATGAAGGCGTGATCACTGCCGAGGAATTCGCGAAGCTCGATAATGATGTTAAGGAACGCATTCGTCGCGAGTATGCCGAGGCTGAAAAAGCCGAGGACCCGTCGCCTAACGAGTTACTTGCCAACGTTAGCAAATCACCTCCGAAGATTAACAAGGACGTTCTTCCGCCCGGGAAGTATCGCATTGGCGATACGGTGAATAAAACCTTGCGCGTGGGTCTGGAGGAAGATCCGCGGCGCATAATCTTTGGCGAAGACATTGAAGATCCGAAGGGCGGTGTGTTCCGTCTCACGCAAACGCTTTCAACCGAGTTTCCCAAACAGGTGTTCAATTCACCTCTCGCTGAATCGACGATTCTCGGTGTCGCTTGCGGTCTGGCGGCATACGGCAAACGCCCCATCTTCGAACTGCAATTTATTGATTTCATTTATCCGGGGTTCAACCAGCTCGTCACAAACATTTCGAATTTGCGCTGGCGATCGTTCGGTAATTGGAAATGCCCGGCGGTAATTTATGCGCCATATGGAGCTTATCTGCCCGGCGGAAGCTTATGGCACAGCCAGGCGAACGAATCGGCTCTCGCTCATTATCCGGGTCTAAACATTGTGATCCCAAGCACACCCGCTGACGCCGCCGGGTTGCTCTGGACAGCGATGCAAAGCGAAGATCCGGTCATCTTTCTGATACCCAAACATCTCCTTTGGGCGGAGCACGAATACGCGGAGCCAATTCGGGCGGTTCCGCTGGGCGAGGCGCACAAGTTGCGTGATGGCTCTGATGTCACCCTCGTTGCGTGGGGCAACACCGTCGAGAAATCGCTGGAAGCTTTAGACAAGATCGGCACCAAGATCAGCGTCGAACTGATCGATCTGCGCTCCATCGTTCCGTGGGACAAGGCCACGATTGAGAAATCAGTGACCAAGACTCGCCGGCTGGTCGTGGTTCAGGAGGACACCGAAAATTGTAGTGTCGGTCAGATGATGATTTCTCGCGTCACGAGTATTCCCGATCTTTGGAATGAAATGATCAGCCCGCCGATTCTAGTCAGCAAAGCAAATGTCATGATCGGTTACAACCCGATTTATGAGTACGCGGCGTTGCCAGATGTGGAGCGGATCGTCTCCGCAATCGAACGCTCGGTCCAGACCAGACACGAACGTCCTGTAGCCGCGGTCGCTGACCGCGGCCGCTTTGCCCCGTCCCTTACGCACGTCCCGTCGCCGGGGTCACCGCCCCTGGCTACAGCAGAAACCGGCAAAGAACGGATACAAAGCATCACCGTCCCAGTCATGGGTGAAGGGATTCGTAACGCAAAAGTCGTTTCGCTCTTGAAAAATCCCGGCGACACGATCGCGCTCGATGATGAGCTGTGCGAAGTGGAAACGGACAAAGCCGTTTATCCCATTCAGTCGTCCTTTGCCGGCGTGATGGGTGAATGGAAGACAAAAGTAGGCGACACCGTTGAGATCGGTCAGGAGCTTGGCACGATCGTAACCGCCGAGCCATCGTTTGCCGACCAGTTTCAAGAAACAGCTAAAGAATCAGCGGCCGGCGCTGTAGCCGCGGGCGCTGACCGTGGCCACCCAGTGTCCCGGCGCGGGATGGAGCGGCCGGGGACGCCGACGCCGGCTGCAGCAATCGAACCAGCGCTATCGCCAACGATCACACGCAAACTCCTTCACGTGATCCCTGCCAACTTGCAGATCGACGCGCGGTGGGACGCAATTTGCAAGGCGCGCGACGCAGCCAAAAGAAAAAACGGGAAACATGCCCCGTCTCCTTCAGTCATGATCGCGTGGGCCGTGGTGCGAGCCATGGAAAAACATCCACCTTTCCGGCGACTCATTTTGGAAGACGAGCATATCGTGGAGAACGAGAATTTCGATCTGGGTATCGCGGTAGCGATGGAAGGCGATCGCCTGGCCACAGCGGTGATTGTTGATGCGAACAAGAAGTCCTGGTCGGAATTTGTGAAGACCTACAACAAAACAGTCGATGCTACTCGCGGTGGCCGTGTCGATGCGATGAACGCCCCGGTTGTAATTACGAGTCTGGGCGCATTCGGGGTTAAAGCCGGCGCGCCCATCGTTGTGCCGCCATCAGTCGGAACGCTTTTCGTCGGTACCGCTCATCGCGAGTTGATGCCAAACGGAAAGAAAAACGAAAGCGCGGAAGTCATCACGCTTTCGCTTACCTTCGATCACCGCGTTGTAAACGGCGCCGGCGCTGCCAGCTTTGCGAACGAAATTAAAAAACAAATCGAAGGATTTAAGATCCCTTTACCCGCAAGAGATGGCGTCGCGCATTAGAAGCAGGAAATCGTCCCACGCGGGCCAAGATGTTCGCTGGACACAGCGTTTCAGCAATTTCAAGAAAGCAATGCAGCTTTTACCGGAGCCATTCGCTGATCAAACGCGTGCCTTTTCGGACCTTGAAAAACAAGGAATTATCCAACGCTTTGAGATCGCCTTCGAACTCGCTTGGAAAACGCTGAAAGATTATCTCCAGTTTAGCGGAATAGTGTTCGATCAGATCACGCCACGTAGCGTAATCAAACAAGGCTTCTCAGCAAAAATCGTCTCCGATGGCCAGGTCTGGATTGTTCGAGTTTTTTGAACAGAGCGCGAAATGAATTCGTTTAGCCTAGACGATAGAGAACGTGATCTGATCGCGGGTGTTTTCCACCGGCATCCAGAGGTCGACGAGGTAGGGATTTTTGGTCCCGCGCGAAAGGCAACTACGAGAAGCACTCCGATATCGATCTTGCGTTTTGGGGGAGAGTGAATTGGCAACTGCTGGCGCGACTGGCTGGCGAACTGGACCAACTGCCACTTCCGTACACTTTCGACCTCGCGATTTACAATTGGATCCGAAACCGACAACTCAGGGAGCACATCGACCGCGTCGGAAGTACGTGGTACAAGCGCAGGTAAGTTTTAGTCGTCGCTAGTCTCAAATCAACGCCTTACGACCGCCTTCCGTGCCCTGCGACGTTCCTGGCCGTTCGGCGCTCTTTGTTGTAGCAGTGCTAAGCATCGGAAATCATGGGAAGGCGTTCTGACACACACATCTATAACAACGCTTGCAAGTTTGGCTCAGGCTTTCACCTTTGGTCGTCATCCGCGTTATGACCACGGCCAACAAGATCACCGTCGTCCGGATTTTGATGATCCCGGCTTTTGTGACGATGGC
>DASTZJ010000360.1:0-3034 GCA_035764345.1 Candidatus Udaeobacter sp. | reverse complement strand
TTGATCCGATCGTAAGCGTTGGCAGTCGATCGTAGCTTGGGATCGCGCGCAATCGCGTCGCGCAGCTTTTGCTCTCGCGCCTGGAGCTCCGCCCAGATTCGCGGATCAAGCAACCCGGCAAGATAACCGTTGTACCGTTTCCGGTTGTTCTGGTCGCCAAAAAGATCGTCGCGCGCCTTTCTTGCGCTCTCAAACGATCGGGCACCATAAGCTAGTTCCAGCACCTCGCGCCGATTAAACATGCGCAGGACATAAGGCAGAAAGCGACCGCGCATATCCGCCAACTCATCCAGCGTAAGTTGCCGATCGGTTTTACCGGGGCTTCCGCTTACAAAGATTAGTTCCTTGTCGCTCGGACCATGCGAATTCCATTTGAGGTAATTATCGATCTTTGCCGGGTGCCCATTCTCATAAACGCGAAAGATGCAGATATCGAGGTCGTACCGCGGATATTCGAAGTTGTCCGGATCACCGCCATAAAACGCGATCTGCTGCTCGGGCCCGAAGACCAGGCGCACGTCATCGTAACGTTTGTAGCGATAGAGATGGTAGGCGCCGCCCTGGTAAAGGGTAACCACGTCCGAACGTAGTCCGGTCTTATCTTTGCTTTCCTTTTCAATCGCCGCGATAACCGAGCTGCGGGCACTGGAAGCCTGCTCGTTCGTCATTCCCGGTTTGACCGCTCCGTTCACGCGCGCCGTCACGTCTTCGATCGACATTAGCACGTTGAGCTCGAGATCGGTCGATTTGATTTCGTCCGCCTGAGTTCTCGCGTAGAAGCCGTCCTTCAAATAATTGTGTTGCGGATCGCTGATCTTTTGCAGCGTGTCGGCGCCCACATGGTGATTTGTTATCACAAGACCATTTGCAGATACGAACGAGCCACTGCCTCCCGAGTTGAAGCGGACGCTCGCTTTTTGCAGATGCTCCAGCCACTGTTCCGTCGGTTCGAACTGATATTTTTCTTTGAGCTGCTTGAGCGGTGGCGCATTAAAAAGCCACATTCCTTCATCGGCGGCGGCGGATGCAATGCAGCCAAGTGCACACACGACGGCAAGCGGTCTTAGTTTTCGCGAAATTTCGGAAGCAGTGAACATCGAGGAGCATAAAATGCTCACGAGTACGCGACAACTGTGGTTCTATTACCTTGCGATCAAGCCGCGTCCTGAGTTCAATCGAAACGGTACGTCCGGAATTTGGGACGCACGGTTCCGTTTGCGTGCCCCTAGGCAACCAATGGCAGCCATGGAGGCAAGCGAGGCAATGAAGAGAACGACGATAATAATCTCGAAGAAAGTCAACGTCCCGCGCGTGAACACCTTCAAAGCAGCGGCCATCGGTATGTAAGACAAGGAACCAAACTTCGAAGTTACAAAAAAGATCGACAATGTCAGCGCGGCCGCTTTTCTGGGAGATCAATTGCGCGATGCGGTTAGCGGTTTTTGATTCATGACGATGTGGAGGGCCAAGCCGAGAAAGATCGAGCGGTTGGATTTCGTTCTGGCCGGGGCGCAAAAGTCCGGCACGACAGCGTTGCATTATTTTCTAAGCAGACACCCGAACGTTACGATGGGCGATCAGCAGGAAATTCATTTCTTCGATAACGACGCTCTGTTTGTCTCCGAGGTGGATTACGAGGAACTACACAAACATTATCCCCCCCTTGGTCGTTCAACCATCGCTGGTGATTGCACGCCAAGTTACATTTATCACGAACCAGCGGCGGAAAGGATTTGGAAATACAATCCAAAAATCAAATTGCTGATCCTCCTGCGGAATCCGGTCGACCGCGCCTTTGCGCACTGGAACATGCAACGATTCAGAGGTCGCGAGCCGCTGGATTTTTTCGATGCTGTGCGAGAAGAAAAAACGCGTATTACCGGTGCGCCACCGGTCGAGGCACGCCGTTTTGCTTATGTGGATCGAGGATTTTACGGACAGCAACTTGCGCGTCTGTTCAAACTCTTTCCGCGCGAGCAAGTCAAGGCGGTGAAGTTCGAGGACTTTAAAGAGAAACAGCGTGAGACGCTCACTTCCATCTTTTCCTTTCTCGGTCTCGAGCCACTCCGTTCGGTTCGCAGTAAAGATAGAAATATTGTGCCCTACGAACGGGCGATGAATTGGGAGGAAAAGGTTTTCGTCTACAATCTCTTCGAGGAAGACATCGCGAAGGTCGAGCAGCTGTTAGGCTGGGATTGCTCGGATTGGAAGTTGTAGTGACCAGTGACGGGGGACAAGTGACGAGATTTTATATACAACGTGAGGATGAAAACTCAGAGTTATAAAGATCTCGTTGTTTGGCAGAAGGGAATCGCTCTCGCAAAAATCGTTTATCGGTTGACGCAGAATCTCCCGCCGGAAGAGAAGTTTGGGTTGGTTGCGCAAATGCGGCGCTCAGCAGTCTCAATACCATCGAACGTTGCAGAGGGTCAGGCACGCCACACCACTGGTGAATTCATCCAGTTCATTTCTCACGCTGAGGGATCTATCGCAGAGCTCGATACGCAACTTATACTGAGCGCTGAGCTTGGTTTCTGCGACAGTGCCAACGCTGCTGCCGCGTTTGAGCTGATAGACGAACTGCGCCGCATGTTGAATGCCTTGCGTCGCAAGCTGTCGACGCGCGGGTAGCTCGTCACCCGTCACTCATCACTCACTCGGTCTGCTTGAAACGTGGGCGCTGCTTTGGATTCGCTGCCAGCAGCGCTTTCCAACGAAAAATGCGCGCGCCTTGCGACTTAAAAACAGCGCGCAGTTCCTCGGTGAAAAATGAAGACCCGTCCGGGCGCGGATTAAACTCCAGCAACAGACGGCCGTCCGGTTTGAGAAATCGTGTCCGGATATCGTTGATGAAAAATTTCCAATCCGCAGGCGTCCATTCGAACCATTCTCCGTTTTTTGCGCGCGCGAGCCGGTGAAAACAAACGCGGTGCCCAGTTATGAGATCGAATTGTTTTCCGAAATCGGGCAACGGCGTTTGCGGTTCGATGCGCCCGATGACGCGGCGGACATTGAAGAACTTGGTTGTTCCGCG
>DASTZJ010000359.1:0-7403 GCA_035764345.1 Candidatus Udaeobacter sp. | reverse complement strand
AAAGGTGGTTTCGAACGCTGAACTCGATGCCGCCGAATCAAAGGTCAGGAGACTGAACGCCGTTGTCGATCAGATGCGCTCCAATATTGCAAAAAAGACGATTGTCGCGCCGTTCGACGGGCAGCTTGGTATTCGGCAGGTCAACGTCGGACAAATGATCAGTGCTGGTCAGCAAGTTATCGCGCTGACGTCGCTGGATCCGGTGTACGTCGATTTTGCATTGCCAGAGCAACACGTCTCGAAATTGACCAAGGATTTGGAAGTGCGGGTGCACGTCGATGCGCTTCCCGGACGCGAATTCAAAGGGAAACTGACTGCGATCAATTCCAACGTGGACCCGATCACTCGCAATGTGCCGTTGCAGGCGACACTGCAAAATCCCGATCACGTACTGCGGCCTGGGATGTTTGCGAAAGTTGATGTCATGTTGCCGGAAACAAAAAAGACCATTGTCATCCCCGGCTCAGCCGTGTCTTATGCGCCGTACGGCGATTCGGTGTTTGTGATCGAGAAACAGAAAGATCCGAAAACCGGAAAAGAATCGCTGGTGCTTCGTCAGCAGTTTGTCCGAATCGGCGAAACGCGGGGCGATTTCGTCTCAGTTACGCAAGGATTGAAAGCAGGCCAGGAGGTAGTGGGAACCGGAGTGTTCAAGCTACGAAACGGAATGGTGGTGACGATTAATAACGATCTGGCGCCCAAACCGGAACTGAATCCTGCGCCCGCAGACACATGAGAAGAATGACGACAATGGAGCACAGGCATCTTGCCTGTGGGGTCGGCGGGCTCCCAGCCTGCCGAAATCTAGTCGTGCAGGCGAGACGCCGGCATGCCCCACAGCCAGGATGGCTGTGCCACAGGAAATCATGAAGGCTTTCACTGACCTTTTTATTAAACGCCCGGTGCTGGCGATGGTGGTCAGTTTTGTGATCCTCATTGCCGGCTCAAAGGCGATATTGCCGATTCTTTTTCCGCAGCTGGCCGGGCTCGGGGGTCTGAATGTGCGGCAATATCCGCGGAGCGATATCGCTTCGATTAGCATAACTACAGTTTACGTCGGCGCGGATGCAGAGCTGGTTCGCGGATTCATTACGACGCCTCTCGAGCGCGCAATCGCGGCAGCCGATGGCATCGATTACATCCAGTCGCAAAGCAAACAAGGGCAATCAGTGATCACTGCGCGTCTTAAACTGAATTACGACGCAAACAAGGCACTATCTGATATCAGCTCCAAAGTTGACGCAATCCGGCGCGATCTACCTCCGGAATCTGAAATTCCCGTAATCGAAATTCAGTCGGCGGATTCGCAGCGAGCCTCGGCCTATTTGAGCTTTACGTCGGACATTCTTCAGCCGAACGAAGTGACCGACTATCTGGTGCGGCTGGTGCAGCCGCGGTTGACCGCCGTCGGCGGCGTGCAGAAGGCGGACATCCTTGGCGGTCGCTACTTCGCGATGCGAATCTGGATGAAACCCGATCGCATGGCGGCGCTCAACATCTCGCCGGCGCAAGTCCGTACCGCTCTTGCGCGCAACAATTATCTCGCGGCGGTCGGAAGCACAAAAGGTTCGCTGCTTCAGGTAAACCTTACGGCGAACACAGACCTGCATACTGCGGATGACTTTAAAAAACTGGTCGTCCGGCAGGACAAAGGAACTCTCGTCAGGCTAGGGGACATCGCCGACGTCGTTCTCGGTGCAGAGGACTACAACGCCGAAGTGCGGTTCTCGGGGCAAAAAGCGGTCTTTATGGGAATCTACGTTCTCCCAAACGCGAACTCGGTGGATGTGATCAAGCGAGTACGCGTCGAGATGGAGCAGATCAAACGCGAACTGCCCACGGGTTTGACGGCTGAGATCGCCTATGACGCGACCGCGTACATCAACGATGCGATCCACGAAGTCGTAAAGACTCTGATCGACACGCTGCTCATCGTGATGTTGGTGATCTTCTTGTTCCTCGGGTCGTTCCGCTCCGTGATCGTCCCCGTGGTGGCGATCCCAATTTCACTCATCGGCGCGATGTTTCTGATGCAAGCGTTCGGCTTCTCGCTGAACCTGCTGACGCTGCTGGCGATTGTGCTTTCCGTCGGATTGGTGGTGGACGACGCGATCGTTGTCGTTGAAAACGTGGAGCGTCACATGCGTGAGGGAATGTCGCGCATGAACGCAGCGCTCAAGGGTGCGCGCGAACTGGTCGGCCCCATCATTGCGATGACGCTTACGCTGGCGACCGTTTACACCCCGATCGCGCTCCAGGGCGGGCTGACTGGCGCGCTCTTTCGCGAGTTCGCTTTGACGCTTGCGGGCGCTGTGCTCATCTCCGGCATAGTCGCCCTGACGCTTTCGCCAATGATGTCGGCGCATCTGCTGCGTCCCGAACACGTCGATCATGGATTCAGCGGATGGGTCAATCGCACATTTGATCGTTTCCGCGACTGGTATGGCAGTCATCTCGATCGAACTCTCAACGCGCGACCGGCGGTCTATCTCGTTTGGGCAGGAGTGTCGGCACTTGCGCTCTTCATGTTCATGATGATCCCGAAGTTCGCCTCAAAGGAGTTAGCGCCGACGGAAGACCAGGGTGTGATCTTTGGAATTGTCACCGCGCCGGCCAACGCGACCATTGACGATACAATTCGGTATGCCGATGCAGCTGAGAAAGTTTTCCTCGATGTCCCGGACACGCGTTTCACATTTCAAATCACATTTCCAGACAACGGCTTTGGCGGAATGGTCTTAAGGCCGTGGGGCGTGAGGAAAACACCAACCGCGGCGTATCTTCCGGTGGTTCAGCAGAAGCTCGGAGCGATTCCTGGGATCCAAATGTTTCCCGTGATGCCGTCCGCACTCCCGGGCAGCGATAGCTTCCCGGTGAGTTTCGTCATCACGTCCACTGCCGATCCGGAGCGAATTCTGGAATTAGCGCAACAACTTCAGGCGAAAGCGATGCAGGCCGGCGTGTTCCGATTTGCGGATATCGACACAAAGATCGATCAGCCGCAGGCGGAGATTGTTTTCGATCACGACAAAGTGGCTTCGCTTGGCCTGGACATGCAGCAAGTCGGAGCCGATCTCACGGCGGCGATCGGCGGAAATTACGTCAATCGTTTCAACATCGCCGGACGCAGTTACAAGGTGATTCCGCAGGTCAAGCGCGTTGATCGTCTGAATCCGCAGCAGTTGGAAAATATTTATGTCAGCGGGCCTAATAATAAGCTCATTCCATTAAGCACTGTGGCGTCGATCAAGCACAAGACGGTAGCTCGTTCGCTTAACCGGATGCAGCAACTGAACGCCGTCACCATCAGCGGAGTTCCGTTACGATCGCTTGATTCGGCATTAAAATTTCTCGAGGACGAAGCGCGTAAGATTCTGCCTAAAGGTTACGTCATCGATTACACCGGCGAATCGCGGCAGCTGCGCACGGAGGGCGACAAGTTTGTTCCGGTGTTTGTGTTGGCGATCGTATTGATCTTTTTGGTCCTGGCGGCGCAATTCAACAGCTTCCGCGATCCTTTCATCGTCCTGCTGGGCTCCGTGCCGCTGGCGCTTTTCGGCGCGGTCATCTTCATGTTTTTGAAGATGCCGTTTGGAACTTTTTTCACGAACGGTTGGACTACTTCCTTAAATATTTACTCTCAGGTGGGTCTGGTAACGCTGGTCGGCCTTGTCTCCAGAAATGGGATCCTGATTGTGCAATTTGCGAACCAACTGCAACGCCAGGGCATGCAAAAACTTGCTGCGGTTGCCCAAGCCGCTCGGATTCGGTTGCGACCCATTATGATGACGAGCGCCGCCACTGTGGCAGGTCACTTTCCCCTTACGCTGGTAAGCGGTGCCGGGGCCGCCGCGCGAAACTCAATCGGTCTCGTACTCGTTGGCGGGATGAGCATCGGAACCATCTTCACGCTGTTCATCGTTCCGTCGCTCTACATGCTGCTCGCCAAGGAACATCACGAGAAATCTCTGATGGACCCGGACTTGGAGGGTGTCACCGAAGATGTCGATCTTACGCCAGAACCCGAGCCCGCACTCGCGCGTGATGGCAACGGAAACGGCTGGAAGAAAGCCTGACCCTACAGGCCCACTAATCGCGACGCTCGCACCATCGCGGAACTGCATCGGCGCCAACGCCGCGACATCGCCTCTCCACAAACAAAAAGCCCCGCGAGTTTCCCCACGCGGCTTTTGCTTTCTTGCTTTAGCGGATCTATCGGCCGCCAGTCACCCCGCGTGCGCTAAACACGCGGGGCACTTTTTCAGCCTTTAGGCGGCTCGCTGTTGACGAGGGGATTGTTGTGGTACAGAGCTAAACTCAAGAACATCCTCGGAGATTTTAGTAATCGCCCAGGGTTCCGGAGTACTCTGCATGGGCACGTTCGCTTCCACGATCTTGCGACCCACTGGTCGCAATGATTTAATGGAGAAGCCTTCCGCTGCCGTTACAATGTAGCCTTGGCCACCTTGCTGGCAAAAGAATGTGCCGCTCTCTCCGCGCAACGCCTCTGCCAGGTCGGGATGTTGAATTGTCCCGTTTAATGGTAGTTTTGTTTGCATCTGTGCAGCCTCGCGCAATACTGGATAATCGCGAGGTAACTTAGGTTGCCTTTTCACTCCGCCGATTGTTGGACGTTTCAGGAATGGGCAGCCATGGGTCCGCGCAAACGAATGAGGGATCGCGCGAGGAGGAGCCGCAATGAAGCGAACGCCAAGGGTCGGCATGAAACGCGAATTGATGATCGAGCCGGCACTCGAAAAGCCTTTGCTTGGCCTGCACGCCGCGATGAACGTCGATGCGCTCTGGAAAGCCACGCAGCGTTTGCTCTGTGCCGCGATACCAAATCGCGTGATTGGCCTAGCTCTTCAGCACAAGCCAATTTTGCCCATGATCGTGAGGTGGACACTGCCCATGCCCGACGGCTTTTTCACTGCGGCCCCGCTCGAAAATTATATTGCCTGCCGACCCCGTCACAGATTCGTCCGGATTGGCGGTCTCTTTCCAAATCGAAGCAGCTTGATCAAATCAGCCTTTTATCGCCGTTACATGGCGCCTCAAAGATGCGCGCACGTTGTGTGCATCTTTTTTTGGAAAAACCGGAGACGCATTTGTGTGATTGCAGTCATGCGCACCGCGACGCAGGGCGATCTGTCACCAGCGGAGATGAGATTGCTCCGGCAGCTTTACCCGCAGTTTCAGACTGCCCTTTGCCGGCTAGGATCGCTCGAGCGTGAACACTCGGTGCGGATGGACCTTGAAGACTTCCTGAGCCGCCTGCCAATGCCAACGATCCTCTTGCGATGGAATTTAAGGCCGATTTATCAAAACCAGGCCGCGCGCGAGTTCTGCACAGTGTGGGAGAAAGGACCCGAGGAAGCGAAACGAACGAAAGCAACCTCCCCGATTCCTTCCGAGATTTTGGATCGGTGCCGCCTGCTCAAACAACAATGGGCGGATGCGAAACGCCCCAATCCGCCACGAATAGGCTTCAAAGAAGAACAAGTGCGTCATCCGCGATTGCCTCATCTGCGAGCAACGCTCCATCTGAAACAGCTCGGTTCGGCAGGCGTGGCGCGTCCGCATTTTCTTATCGAATGCGAAGATTTGCGCCGTCGAGCTGCTCCACGTGTTGGCCCGGCGAGCTCCCATTTGCCGCATCTTGTCCGACTCACCAGGCGCCAACAAGAAGTTGCGCGACTTGTCTGCGAAGGACGAAGTAACCAGGAGATCGCTGATGCCGCCTGCTTAAGTTTGCCGATGGTGAAAAAGCACCTCCACGCAGTCTTTCGTAAACTCGAAGTCCCCAGCCGCAGCCGGCTTATGACGCTGATGCGATGAAGCATCGCGACGGCGATTTACTGGACTGGTCTCTTGCGTTAAGATCGGCATCTGACCATCCGATCTATGAATTGTTCCCGTAGTTCAACGGATAGAACGGAGGTTTCCTAAACCTTAAATGTGGGTTCGATTCCCGCCGGGAACGTTTTAAGAGCGAAACAGTGTAACTTCGCGACCTAATTGTCTGATTTTCGCTCGGAAAATCGGACAACTAGCCCGAGAACATATAATCCCAATCCTGCGAAGCGCGGGAGGCGCGAAGCGGGAGCGGATGGGGGGGATTCGAACCCCCGGTTCCCCCGCGCATACGAAGACCTTTGCGAAAGTTCCCCCGGCTTTGCCGCTCGCGCACGCGTAAGGTTATTCGGAAAGTACCCCTTCGCTTAACCGCGTCGCGTCACAGGCTGGCGGGGGTGGGTAACCTTTCAGAACCCCGGCCCAGAGAAAAAATCCTTTTTTCCATGCTGGTTCTCGCGCGCATGGAGACCTTAAAGAAACCGTTTCCGACTGCCGCACGACGGAACTCGCAGGGGGGCAGTTGGGCGAACCGCGGATCTCTCATTTTTAAAGCGAAACTTTTCCGCAAAACGCGGGTTTATTCCATTGCACAGAAAACGTATGACGTTAAAACATATATTTTCGATAAGCAGTTTTACAGCCGTTGCATTGAGCGCGTCACTTGCGCTGGCGGCACCGCGCGGCGGCGGCGGGCACTTCGGCGGCGCGCGCTTCGGGGGCGGCGGACGCACATGGAGCGGTGGTCACTGGGGTGGCCGCAACTGGCACGGCGGTAACTGGAGTAGCCGCAATTGGAACAACTGGGGCGGCCGAAACTGGAGCGGTCGTAATTGGAGTGGCCGCAACTGGAACAACTGGAACGGCAATTGGCGCCATCATCATCATCACGATGACAATGACTTCATCTTCATTGGTAGCTTCGGATTTCCCTGGGGCTGGGGTTGGGGCTCGTATCCTTGGTGGGGCTGGGGCTATCCGTACGGATACTATGGTTATGGTTACCCATACGGTTACGGCTATGGCTATGGAGGCTACCCGTATCGCGGCTACAGCTACGGATATGGATACGGCGACAGGACCAGCTCCAGAGTTGCCGAGGTGCAGCGCCGGCTCGCTCGCGCTGGCTATTATCACGGGGCTATTGACGGCATCATGGGACCGCAGACGCGTCGAGCAATTCGCGCGTTCGAGCGAGACCGCGGCTAGATCGGTTTAATCCAGTTTTTTGGGCTGCATGCTCGCCTCGTGCGCACGTGGAGACCTTGGCGAAAGCCCCCCGGCTGCAGCAGTTCGTTGCGCCGTTTCTTCGCGGGTGGGCTGGCTTGGCGAGCCGGGGCCGCAAGAAAGAATCCTTTTTCTATGTCGCTCGCGCGCGCTCTAGGAGACCTTAAAGAAACCGTTTCCGACGACGACCGCCGTGCCTGGCGTGGTCTGCGTCTCGTGCCAGTCCGGCCATATACGCAAAAAACGCTGGCGATTGGCCGATAAACAACCCCATATCTGTCAGGAACTGCAGTGCCCCCATGGCAACGCCTTGCGTGTTAGTT
>DASTZJ010000358.1:0-2474 GCA_035764345.1 Candidatus Udaeobacter sp. | reverse complement strand
AGTGCGGCGTCATCCCGGAGCAGCTCGATGGCGTTCTTCTTACGCACGAACACGGCGACCACATCTGCGGTCTTGAACTTCTTTGCCGCAAATTTCATGTGCCGATTTATTGCAACGCGCTAACGGGAGAAGCTGTGCGTTACGATAACTCGTTCCGGCGGCACAGAAACTGGCGCGTCTTCGCGACCGGCGCCGAGTTTTCGATTTGCGACATCACGGTGCAAACGTTCCCTGTTCCGCATGACGCAGTTGATCCGCTGGGCTTTGTTTTTCACGCCGGTTCAGGTAGCCTGGGCTTTATCACCGATCTCGGTTACGTCACGAAGATGATTGTCGAGCGGTTGCGCCAGGTGCAGACACTTGTAATCGAGACCAATCACGACGAAAAACTCTTGCAGAACGATACGCATAGGCCGTGGCCGGTGAAGCAAAGGATCCAATCGCGGCACGGTCATCTGTCGAACACGGCTGCAGCAAGTGTGATCGAGGAATTGTTACCGGGAAAAATCGAGCGCCTCGTGCTCGGGCATCTCAGTCGCGATTGTAATATGCCAGAGCTTGCCCTGGAGACTGTGCGTGCGTCGCTGGCGAAACACAGCAGAACAGACGTGGAAATCCATTGCGCCACTCAATTTGAGATCAGCGCCCGATTTCAAATCGGCGAAACCGACCCCGGCCCATTTCAACCAACCTTCGAGAACGCATTTTTTCAAAACGCCCTGTAGCGGCTGGCGTGCGCTACTCAATCTGCACAAGCTCGCAGGCGAGAATTACTTTTTTCTGTGGCCGACCATTTCGCCCCGTACGGTGCGTTGATCAACGCGTGTAAGTTTTTTTTCCATTGCCGGTGTCAGCAATGAAATGTGCGGGATTTCGCAGAGATACTCGGCGATGAACCAGATCGGTTTTTCTGTTGTCATCCAGTGCAGGTGATCGAATCGCGCCAGGTTTACCGGGCGCGAATAGCGTCTCAGCGTGCGTTCGCCGCGCAGATTGAAATAGATATTGAAATAGCTCATGGCCAGTTCACGCAGAGTGCGATAAACCGGCTCGCGATAACGGCACCCCGTAAAGTTGGATTTCGCCACTGCGCCCCAATGCCCCCGGACTTTGAAGATCGCAACGACATGATCGGTGTCCTGTTCTGCTTCCAAGTCAAAAATCAATGGTGGGAATCCGAGAATGCGGAGCGCAGCCGCGCCGAAAATTCCGCCTTCAAGGCAGGACGCAGTGCGATCGCGCAGGACTTTCTTTGGCGATCGCGCGGTGAAGCTCAGGTTATAAGGCAGGTCGTCGAGAAATCTCTGTATGCCGGCCGGCGTTTTCAGAGCGCGCAACTGGCGCAACTCTGATGGCGTGAAACCGAAGCTTTCAGTGCTTCGCACGACAGAAGCTCCAATATCGCGGGCCTCTTTTCACTTCTTTTCTTGCACGCGGGTAAAAATCCCCAAAGCTTCGTTTGCAAAACCATCCGCATTTCCGTCCTCACCAATCATGAACGTTGTGATGGAAGGAACCTGCGTTGCTCCGGGAAATTGCAACAGGAACGCGCCGTTATTCCAGTGTGTCAACGTTGCCGGATATTTTGCAGGACCGCACTCGACTTTCAGTGCATCGCCATCCTGTAGGATGTCGCAACGGCCGTAGTAATCATTTTCGTAAATACCGACGAGGGATTGCAGGGTGCCGTTGAATTTCCCCGGATTCTTTGGTGCCGGCGGAGGCACCAGCAATTTTTTCAGTTTCTTGTTGTCTGCGAAAATCTCTTTTTGACCCGCTTCACGATCAAGGCCTAAAAGCTGATTCAGAAAATACGCGCGCACAGCTTCAGGAAACGCACTCAGATTGAGGTTGGCGAGAACGACAATTCCGGCGTTTTTGTCAGGCACAAGCACCAAAATCGTCCGCACACCTGCGAGAGCGCCGCCTTTTTCGATGATCTGATGTCCCGCATAATCATAAATGCCTACGCCAAGTCCGTAATAAAAACCTGTTTTGTCGCTGATCGGCGGCAAATCGCTGAACTCGATTTCGCTGACCATGCTGCGTTTGAAAATTTCTTCGACGGTTTCGGGTTTCAATATCTGTTTGCCGTTGTACATGCCTTTGTTCAGGAACATCAGCATCAATTTTGATATGTCCGACGCAGTCGATGTGGCGGAGCTAGCCGCGCCGGTAGTGTCGAGTTTTGTTGGTTCGACAACGACAACTTTGCCGTCAACCAGCGCGTGCGCTGCCGTGGCGTTGGCGTTTTGCAAATCTTTCGTCTGCGTCCCCGATCGCGACATCTCCAAAGGCTTGAACAAGCGATTTTCGACAAGATCGTTCCATGACTGCTGCGACGTGGCTGCTGCAACTTCACCGGCGACGAAAAATCCTGGATTCGAATACTGCGCCACCTCACGCAAGCTGTAGCGCGGCTTGAAGAATCGCAATCGTCGCAATATTTCCGCGCGGTCATAGCCAAAACTGTC
>DASTZJ010000357.1:0-4265 GCA_035764345.1 Candidatus Udaeobacter sp. | reverse complement strand
TGTTGCGCGCTCAAAAGGCGTCGTCCTCGATTTGCCGATATTAATTCCGACTGGAACGGAGGGCCATCGCCCGCTCTCGCGCAGCTCGCGCAACCGTTTTGCGATGGCATCGGCGCCGTCATTGTTAAATCCGAGACGATTAATCAGCGCTTGCTGCTCGGGCAGTCGAAAGATGCGCGGCTTGGGATTTCCAGGTTGTGCCATCGCGGTCACGGTCCCCATCTCAATGAAACCAAAACCAAGCGCGGCCCATGCTGGCAGGGCGACGCCGTTCTTGTCCAGACCCGCCGCAAGTCCAATGGGATTCGGAAAGGTCAAGCCGAAGAGCGTCTTTGGTTTCGACGCCGGCGTGAACCGTTTCAGAGCGCGCAGTGCAGAATCAAAATGCGAAGCCCGCCGAAGCGATGCGACCGTGAAATGATGTGCGACCTCGGCATCGAGCGAAAACAGCAGCGGCCTAACGAGTCGTTCGTAGAAATTTTTCATTTCAACCGCCACTCCAACGTTTCAACCCCGAAAGCTTTCGGGGCTTCAGCGCGCAGTTTCTCATTTCCCGATGCAAAACTGGCTGAACACAGAGTCGAGAATCTGTTCCACATCGACAACGCCAATTACTTCCCCAACTGCGCGCAATCCTTCATTAAGGTGAATCGCCGCGTATTCCGGCGATAATCCATGAGCTTGTGCTGTGGCGGCCCGATCGCAGGATTCCAGAGCGCGACGCAGACAATCGCGATGGCGCGCATTAATCGCGAGCGTGTTTTCCGGTTTTAGATTTTGTTTCGTGATCCGGACCAGAATCTCCTTTTGCAACTCTGGCAGACCTTCCCCCGTGAGGCACGAAATCCGCAGTGCATGGAAATCTTTCCAGTCACTGTTCTCGGGCAGATCGCTCTTGTTTAAGACGACAATTTGGTTGGAATCGCGGTTGCGTTCCTGGAAATGCGGAGGTTTCGGGGTACTGCGATCTGCGATGTGGAGCCGCAGATCAGCCAATTGCAGCGATTTCTCCGTGCGGGCAACGCCTTCGCGCTCCAGTTCGCTGGTCGATGTTCTCAAACCAGCTGTATCAAGCAGCCGGATGGGAACGCCGTCCAGATTGACGGTCTCTTCGATCGTGTCGCGTGTGGTGCCGTGCGTATCGCTCACAATCACGCGATCGTAACCGAGAAGTCGATTGAGCAAGCTTGATTTCCCAGCATTCGTTGCTCCGTAAATTACGACGCGCACGCCTTCACGCAGAATGCGTCCTTGATGAGCCGTGGCGAGCAACGCCGTGATTTCTTCGCGGGCGGAGTTGAGTCGCGCACGCAGCGTTCCACCTTCATCCGGCGTAATGCCCTCCTCAGGAAAATCGATTGACGCGTTGATGTGCGCGAGCAGTTCGACCAGATCATCACGAATTTTCCTGATTTGTTCTCCCAGCCTGCCTTCGAGTTGTTCGGTGGCCGAGCGCAGAGCGAGATCGGTCTTCGCGCGGATCAGATCGATTACCGCCTCGGCTTGAGTGAGGTCCATTTTGCCGTTGAGAAAGGCGCGCTCGGTGAATTCGCCCGGACGCGCCGCGCGGGCACCGGCGCGCAAGCACGCTTCAAGGATCTTTGCAGAAACCAGCGTTCCTCCGTGGCAACTGATCTCGACCAAATCCTCTCCGGTGTAGCTGGCCGGCGCACGGTGGACGGAAAGCACTACTTGATCGATCAATCGACCTTCTGAGCCAAAAATCTCGCCAAAATGCTGCACATGCGCCTCGAATTGCGACGGTGTCTCTTTGCCATGGAAGATTTTGTCCGCTACCTCGATCGCAATCGCGCCTGAGACGCGGACAAGCGCAATCGCGCCCTCACCGGGCGGAGTAGAGATCGCGGCGATCGTATCACGAACGGTCATGCTCCAGCAGGAGAAGCTTTGCCTCAAGAGCAGGCTACATCAAGGAACCACGGTGGCAGCGCCGCGAAAAAGGATGACAGCCTGCCAGGCTGTCTCGGCCCGACACGCAGCTTGCGTGGCGAATCGGCAGGCTGGCAGCCCGCGAGCCGAATCAGGCAAGCTGCCTGACCTCCGCTCCAAGAACTTTCCTCAACGCTGCGATGCATTTCTTGTTTTGTTCCATTGTTCCTACTGAAATACGCACCCACCCTGGCAACCCGTAACCCTTTAGCGGGCGCACGATGATGCCTTGCCTCAGCAGTTTCTCGAAGATCGTATGCCCATCGCCAACACGTACCATCACAAAATTCGCGGTCCCGGGCACAAAGGGAATTTCCATTTTGGTAAATTGTTCGTGCAAATAAGCGCGACCTTCATCGATCACCCGCTTCGTCTCGCGCTGGTGCTCGTCATCTTCCAGCGCCGCGAGCGCGCCGACTTGAGCAATGCTGTTCACGTTAAATGGCTGCCTTGTTTTGTGAAGCACCTCGATCAGATCAGCCTGCCCAATGGCATACCCGATACGCAAGCCGGCCAGTCCATGAATCTTCGAAAACGTCCGCAGGACAACAATGTTTCGTCCTTCGCGAACGAATCGTAGCGTATCAGGCGGACGATCGAGAAACTCGAAATAAGCTTCGTCGAAAACGACGATTACGTTTTCAGGGACGCGCGACACGAAATCGTCGATCGCCCGCTGCGAAATCAACATCCCCGTTGGATTATTTGGGTTGGGGACAAAAATGAGCCGGGTTTTCCGCGTGATCGCAGCCAGCATTCCGTCCAGGTCCTGCTGATAATCCCGACTGGGCACTTCGATTGTGCGCGCCCCAAACGAGGTCGCGATCAATTTGTAAACGACAAACGCGTACTGGGATGTGACCACGTCGTCACCGGGATTGAGAAACGCATGACCAAGAAATTCGAGCACTTCATTTGAACCATTGCCGAGAATGACGTTCTCTGGCGCGAGGCCAAGTTTGGTTGCGACTGCGTCACACAGGCAAAATCCACCACCATCTGGATAAAGGTGAGCCTTTTCCAATGCGTTACACATCGCCTCCATTGCCTTGGGAGACGGGCCCAACGGATTCTCGTTCGAAGCCAGCTTGACGATGCCACCTGGATCGAGGCCCAGTTCGCGAGCCGTTTCCTCGATCGGCTTTCCCGGTTGGTAGACCATGATCTCGCGCAGTTGCGGCTTCGCCAGCTTCCAAATCGAAATCATGGAATAATGGAGTAGTGGAGTAATGCGGTAATGACAAACCCCAATCTACAGTACTCAATTACTCCAATAGGGTTGTCGTGCGGAGCTTACATCGGTTACAATGTCGGCAATGGCTGATAGCGAAATCATCTATCTTGATAACAACGCTACCACCCAGCTCGATCCCGCTGTGATTGAGGAAATGTTACCGTTTTTGACGAAGTATTACGGCAATCCTTCGAGTGGATACGGCTTCGCAGCTACTGCGAGGAAAGCTATCAATCTTGCGCGCGACCGGCTGGCGGCCTTGCTCGGGTGTGAGCCGACGGAAATTATTTTTACCAGCGGCGGCACAGAATCCAATAATGCCGTGATCAATTCAGTGCTCCAATCTGCACCGCGTGGCAAACATGTGGTCACCAGCCTGGTCGAACACACTGCGGTGCTGCGCCCCTGTCAGGATCTCAGAAAAGTAGGATGCGACGTCACATTTCTCGGCGTCGATAAACATGGCAATCTCGATGTTACTGAATTAGAAGGCGCTATTCGCCCGGAAACAGCGCTTGTTTCGGTCATGTGGGCGAACAACGAGACCGGCGTGCTGTTTCCCGTCGAGAAAATCGCTGAAATCTGTCGAGAGAGAGGCGTGCTCTTTCACACTGACGCAGTGCAAGCGACCGCGAAAATCCCGATGCGACTGCGCGATACAACGATCAATTTCCTTTCCCTTTCCGCGCACAAATTCCATGGCCCAAAGGGTGTGGGCGCGCTTTACGTTAATGGGCGAACAAAGTTTAGTCCTTTGATTGCTGGCGGTGGCCAGGAAAACGGCCGTCGGGGCGGAACGGAAAACGTCGCATCCATTGTCGGTCTCGGAAAAGCAGCCGAGGTCGCTCTCAAGTATCTCGCGGAAGGGAAATGCGACATTCGCTCCATGCGCGATCGATTTGAGAAGGCCGTGCTTGAAGGCCTGAGTGGAGCATCAGTCAATGGCGCAGGCGCGGCACGGCTCCCAAATACGTCGAGTTTTTCATTTGAAGGCATCGAGTCTCCGGCGGCGCTTCTTTTGTTGGATCGACAAGGTGTTTGTTGCTCGGCCGGCTCGGCCTGCCGAACCGGTTCACAGGAA
>DASTZJ010000356.1:0-12277 GCA_035764345.1 Candidatus Udaeobacter sp. | reverse complement strand
CAGCACTCAGAGCACTCACGTCGTGGCGTTGAGCGTGTCGGAATCAACCGACTCGGCCATTGCCCGGATCATCGCGAGCGATCCCGCGCGCGTGGAAAAATTGTTCCGGGAAAAAAACGTGCCATTCGGCGTTTGTGAAGTCGTGGTCGTGGAAGTGCGAGAAGTGGCCACACAACTGGTGAAGCTGCTTGCCGCACTGGTCATGGCGGAAGTCAATGTCCATTTCGCTTATCCCCTGCTCATCCGTCCGCGTGGCTTTGCCGCGATTGCTCTGCATGTGGACGATACCGAATGCGCGTCCTCGGTGCTGATGGGTGAAGGATTCAAGATGCTGAGCCAGGACGATATTTCGCGATAGAGCGTTCGTGATTCGTTAAAGTATTCCCGCCTCAGGCGGGTTAGAACGCATTCCGATTTAACGATTTAACGTTTCAACGATTTAACCTGGCGAAGCCTGATTTGACAGCTTGGTGAGGGCGCGCTTACAGAAATGGGGTTTATTGCTGCATGCGGACTCTTCTTTCACGGGCTACGCAGGTCGATCCAAGCTTTAACGTCGGGCTCGGCTTGGTTGTGATCCTGGCGGTGGCGGAAATGTTCGCTGTCACTTCCTATTATATCGGTCGGGTGCGGCCTGCGCGGACGCCGGCAAAGGCAGTCGAGACAACCATCGCACGGCCCGCAGCTCCTCCCGTTTCAACACCGGCACCAGCAGCGCCAGCGACGCAGACCGCTCCTTCACCCGAAGCCGCGGCCCAGACGCCTCCTCCCTCTCTTGTTGATCAACTGTTGCGAGAAGGCATCGAGCTGCGTGACCGCGGCGATACAACAAATGCGCTCGTCCGCTTCGAGGAAGCGCTGGACAGCGAACCCAGCAATATCACGGTGCTCGAAGAAATGGCCAAGACGTATGATTCCATGCAGCTTTATGACAAGTCGAACGACGTGTGGCGTAAATTACACGATATGGGCCCCTCAGCTGGAGAGGCATATGAGTTGGCTGATCAGCGCTTGAAGCTGGGAGTGCCGACCCCTGCCACAACAGACGCTGGCATGGCGAGCGCGTCACTCGATGCTGCATCGCACAGAGATGTCGGCGGCAATCCCGAAGGTTCCGTCATGGGCATCACGGAAGTCAAAGCTGCTGAGACACCCGATCCTGACGCCGAGACGAACCTCGCAGTACGGATCGGTATAAAAAAACAACCAGGCGCAACAGTCGATCACACCAAAGTGAAGATCTTGGTGGAATTTTATGACACGGTTGGTAACAAGGATGTGAAGCTCACCGACGCGGACGTGAGTTACGAATGGCTGACGTCAAAGCACGATTGGGCGGAAGCGAATCCCGAGGTGCTGTCGGTCAGTTATCTCCGCCCGAAAACAGGAGTCGGGTCGCCGGAGTCATCGCTCTCTGAGGCGGCGACAACGGTCCGGCCGGGTCAAAAGGGTCGAAGTGCCAAGGGTTCCGCCGCAGATAGTGGAAAGCGAAAATACCTGGGGTACAGGATTCGAATTTATTACGATGATAAATTGCAGGCCGTCCAAGCCGAACCTTCGCGGCTTTTACAGCTTTTTCCTGCGTCCGAGACTAGCTCGGCACCATGAGGCCATGGCCTATCATCCCCCAATTGACAGAGCACGAATGACGAATGACAAATTAATAACGAAATTCCTGTCGTCGGCTGGCTATGGCGCGCTCGGCGAATGACGAAGAGCCGGGCTAGAATCGAGATGCTATTTCGAGGTTCGTCATTAACCATTCCTTCGTCATTCGTCATTCGGATTTCGTCATCAAGGCGCCTAATCAGATACGCCCTTGAAATCGCCTGCATTTTCGTCATCGCTGCGAGAGCCGAAGCACAAATTCAGGTGGACCTGAAATTCAAGCGGTTGCAGTACATCGCTTACGAACCAGTCGTAGCGACACTCAGCATCACCAATCTAGCCGGACGCGACATCGACCTTCACGATGCCGGCGGGCAATCATGGCTTGGGTTTGAGATAACTGGAAACGAAGGTCAGCCCATTGCGCCGATCAGCGCTGAAAGCGGACAGCCGCCTTTGAAGGTCGAAGCCGGGCAGAGAGTCACGCATCAGATCAATCTGACTCCGCTTTATCCTGTGCACGATTTCGGCACTTATCATGTGCGGACGAATGTTTACTTTGCCGACTTGGGAAAGTTTTTCTATTCCCCGACGCGAGTTTTTGAGGTAACCGACGCGCGACCAATCTGGCAGCAGACAGTCGGCATCCCCGATGGCGTTGCCGTGCCTGGCAACGTGCGCACGTACTCACTTCTCACCAACCGGTTTCCGGACCATACTTCTTTGTATGTGCGCGTGCAGGACAGGGACAGTGGAATTGTGTATGCGACTTATTCGTTAGGCCGGGCCATCGCCTTTGAAGAACCACAGGCAGAGATCGATCACTCAAATCAATTGCATGTTCTGCATTGCTCCGCGCCGCGCGCCTGGGCGTATTCGCGCATTGGCTTGAATGGCGAACTGCTCGCGCACTCCTCCTTCATGGAAACCAAAACCCGACCGCGCCTCGTCCGCGCCACAAACGGCGAAGTAGCAGTGCGTGGTGGCACGATTGAATCGCCGGCCGCGCAAAGTTCGCGAGGCACGGCACCGAAACTATCGGCCCGCCCGCCTCAGCTGCCGAAAGACGATCAGTGATGCCGACAAACCTTTACCGACTCCGTCTGTTTGCGGCCGGTTTGCTAATCGCATTTCTGGAGTGCGCCGCTTTCTCTACAGCTCAGGCGAAGCGCGCTTCTAAAGACAGTGGCTCATCTCTCACTGTAGTAATCGACGCGGGTCATGGCGGATACGACCGCGGGGGAATTCCAGGCCAGAGGGTTTCCGAAAAGGAGATGACTCTTGACGTCGCGCAACGGTTGAAGAAGGCGCTGGCGGCAAACGGATATCGCGTGGTGATGACTCGCGACAGCGACGTGTCCGTCCCACTCGCAACACGCGTTGCCATCGCCAACTCTTATGCCAACGCCATTTTCGTTTCCATCCATTTCAACTCCGCCAAGCGCGCCGGCGCCGGTGGAATCGAAACATATTTTTACAGCCGCGACAGCCTCCCGCTCGCTTCGGCTATCCACTATTTCGTAGCGGGCGGGGCGCCTTCCTCAAATCGTAATGTGCGACGCCGGGGTTACTACGTCCTGCGAAAAACCACGGTCCCCGCAGTGCTCGTGGAATGCGGCTTCCTAACCAACCCGACGGAAGCGTCCTACGCGCAAACAGCTTCTTACCGCCAGAAACTCGCAGAAGAAATTGCAGCCGGCGTCCGCGGACGTAATTCCGTTGCGAGCGCGTTAACGACGACGCGAGTGGCGACGAGTGAAAACATTCCGTTGCAACCGTACATCGATCAAACCAAAGTGGCGAAATCTGAACGCCACCGATCTAAGCGTTCGCACAAGAAGAGCACGCGGCAGAAGAAAAGCTCATCGAAACCAGCCGGGTCAGAGGCAAACGCGGCGTCAAAAAATCAGGATGGATAATTGAACCTTCCGATCCTCACCTCGGCGCAGATGCGAGCCGCGGAAGAAGCTGCTTTCGCGCGGGGAGTAGAAGTTGAAGCGCTAATGGACAAGGCAGGCGCCGGCGTCGCGCAAGCGGTCACCAGATTTTTTGAGAAGCCTGGCAAGTGCATTGTGTTTGCCGGAAAAGGTCACAATGCGGGTGACGCGCTGGTTGCTGCTGAACGTTTACGGCGCCTTGGATGGAAAATTGAGGTACGACTTGCTTTTCAGGAAAGCGACTGCAGCGAATTAATGCGCAAGAAACTTGAAAGTTTGCGCCGAAGGCCGCCTGAGATCTTGGGCGCGACGCCATCCCGCGGCGGCGGAACTGATCTCAGCGTGATCTTTGTCGAACTTTTAGCAGAAGCCGCTGAGGAGTTGTCCGCCGCGCACGGAGCAATGGCGGTGGAGACGTACATCGCCGCTGCGGCGCCACTGATAATTCTCGACGGCTTGCTTGGGTTGGGCGCGAAGCCGCCACTGCGCGACCCGATTCGTGCGGCCTGCCGCTCCATCAACCAGTTGCGGACAAATAAGAGCGCTTACGTGTTCGCGGTCGATCTTCCGACCGGTCTCGACGGTGATTCGGGTAAAACCGACCGCGACTGTGTCATTGCGGATTTTACGGTCACGATTGGATTCGCAAAGCCAGGATTGCTGGCCGACGACGTGTTGAATTTCGTGGGCAGGCTGGACGTTGTGCAGTTGGACGAACTGCGCTCTCCAGAAAAAAAAGCGAAAGAAGTTCTCGCCGCCCCTCAGGCCTTTCGTGAATTGCTGCCAAGGCGCAAATTCAGCACTTACAAGAATCAGTGTGGCCGCATTGGCGTTGTTGCTGGCTCCAAAGGATTCATCGGCGCAGCTTTGATGACTTCGCAGAGCGCGTTGCGCGCTGGCGCAGGACTGGTCGAGGTTTTTGTTCCGGAAGAAATCTACGAGATTGTCGCCGGCGCCGCGCCGATGGAATCAATGGTCAAGCCGCTCAAGTCTTACCGCGATTTGCTCAAGGAAAAAGCCGACGTGTGGGCAGTGGGACCTGGTCTTGGAAAATCCCGCGCCGCCGAGATTATCGAGCTAATCGAAAAAGCAAAGCAACCAATGGTGATTGACGCTGACGGCCTAAATATTTTGGACGAAAAGACCTCAACACTCAGACACTGCAAAGGCAAACGATTGCTTACGCCGCATCCCGGCGAGATGAAACGGCTTTTCCCCGATGAAAAAGAGACGCGCGCCAAAACGGCGACGAAATTCTGCCATCGTTTTCCGGTAACGCTCTTGTTGAAAGGCAGCCGAACGATCGTAGCTGAACGGGATCGGCTGCTAAGCTATAACACGACCGGCAATCCGGGAATGGCCACGGGCGGAATGGGCGACATTCTCACCGGAGTCTGCGCAGGTTTGGTGGGACAAGGATTGTCCCTTTACGATGCAGCGCGACTCGGCGCATGGTTATGTGGGCGCGCCGCGGAAATCGCGATTTTTAACGGCAGCCAAAGCGAGCAATCATTGTTGCCGCGCGACGTACTCGATCACCTGGGCGCTGCGTTTAACGAATTGTAGGGCGTCTGTGTCAACTCGCGAAAGCTTTCGGAGTTCACAGAATGGAGCCGGCGGGCGCCGAGCGACATAGACGGGAAGCCCGAAGGGGTAAGCGAGCTGGCGCAAGCGAATCAAACGCCCTACAATTTCTCGGTAACACAACAGATTGCCGATTTAGCGATTCAACGATTTAATGAATCAACGTCCGCGAAGCAATGGATCTTCAAACTGAAAGAGCCGAGGAGTACAAGGCGCCGTCCGAGGAAACAGCCTGGAGCCGAGTGAAAAAAGCGCTCGGCCCAATCGCCGTAGTCGGAGTCGTGATCGCAAAGTTTTTTGCGAAACTGAAGTTTGTTCTCCTTCCGCTCCTGAAGTTTCTGCCGCTACTGTTGAAATCCGGCGGCACCATGCTGTTGATGGTCTGGGTGTATACCCAGATATGGGGCTGGCAATTCGCGCTCGGATTCGTCCTACTTTTGTTGGTGCACGAGACCGGGCATTTACTTGTTGCCAAAAAATTTGGTCTTAAGGTCGGCGCGCCTGTCTTTATTCCGTTTATGGGCGCGTTCATCGCCCTTAAAGAAGCACCGCGCAATGCGTGGATGGAAGCATGCGTCGGGATCGGCGGTCCGATGCTGGGAAGTTTTGGCGCGTTGGTCTGCAACTTCCTGGGCGAATTCTTCGCCGCGCCGCTTTTCATCGCGCTCGCCTGGTTTGGGTATTTTCTCAACTTGTTTAACATGACACCGGTGGGAATGCTGGACGGCGGACGCATCGTGACCGCTTTATCACGCTGGCTTTGGTTGCCCGGGTTCGCTGTGCTTCTCTGGTTCGGATGGAAATACCCAAATTTTATTATCTGGTTGATCGTGCTCTTGTCGCTGCCGAGGATCTATTCGCTTTTCCGCAAACGAACCGAGGAAGAGCAGCGCTATTTTGAAGTCACAACGTCTCAGCGCTGGACGATGTCGATCTTGTACTTTGGTCTGATCGCGATCCTGCTCTTCGGAATGCACGTGGCCCAGCAGGATTTAAATAAATATGGAGTGCGCTCCCACGGCCACGGGCGGGACGCGATCGTGCAATAATCAGTCGGCCGTTGCCGCAAAGACTTTCTCAGGTTCGAGTCCGATTCTTTGGAGAATTGACTTGAAACGTTTGTCCGAACGAAGCGGCACAAATTCCGGAGCGATGCCAACACCGTGCAAGGATGACGAGCGCTGCTCGCACGCGCGTTCGAGTTCGCGAATTGCGTCGTCATGCGCGCCAAGCGTTACATGCACGTGCGCGATCGCATCACCCGGCCGATAGCCCCAGCCTGCGATAGCTGCATTGAGGGTTTCCAACGCCTCCTTGCGCCGGCTCATGCGAGCGTACGTGATCGCCAGACCAAACCCCGGTCTCCCGGTGACCTCTCGTGCCTTTTCGTAGAGCGCAATTGCATCATCGAAGCGTCCCGTCTCGCGGTAGAGCGCTGCGAGCGCCGGCTCGCCATAATGAGCAAATGTTGGATCGAGCTGGAGTGCACGTTCTCCCGCCGCGATAGCTTCATCGTAAAGACCGAAATAACGGTAAAGCTCGCAGGCGAAGTTGCTCACCCAAAGAGACGCCGGATCGATTTTCGATGTGCGCTGCAGGTAAGCCAGCGCTTTGTCGCGGTCACCGCGCGCGGCATAAAGCGCAGCGATAAAGTAATTGGATGGCGTCGAATTCGGATCAATTGCGACTGCGCGGTTAAATTCCGCTTCGGCACCGTCAAGGTCCCAGTCCAATATGCGTTTGGTCTCGGCGAGATATACGTGCGCTTCGGCCTCCTCGTCGTCGAGCTGCAAAGCACGAACCGCGGCATCACGGACCTTGGGATAAGCTACAAGGGGCGGCACGTAAGCGTCGGCCAACCACAGCCATGCCTTCGCGATCCCGGTCCACGCCCGACTGAACCTGGGATCTTTCTCGAGCGCGCGCTGAAAAAATTCGAGGCTTTTGCGCAATGCGTCCTCGGTGTTCTTGTCCGAATAAAAGAGGCCCTGCAAGTACGCGTCGTAAGCTTCGGTGCTGCGTGATGCAGGCGGCGGCGAGATATCAAGATTCAGCTTTAGCGCATCAACAATCGACCGCGTGATCTCATCTTGCAGCGAAAAAATCCCTTGCATTTCGCGCTCGTAAGTCTCCGACCAAAGCGTAAATCCGTCGGATGCGTCGATCAGTTCCGCGGTCACACGCACGCGATTGCCATCGCGCCGAACACTGCCTTCCAACACGTGCCCAACGTTTAACTTGGATGCGATCTCATTGAGCTCGGCTTGCTTGTCCTTGAACCAAAACGAAGAGCGCCGCGCCGCCACGCGCAGTCCATCAACTTTGGCCAGTGCTCCCAGAAGCTCCTCGGCAATGCCGTCGCTAAAGTAGTCGTGATCCTTACCGGGGCTTAAATCGTTGAAAGGCAAAACGGCGATAGATTTTTCGGTCGAGCTCGACGGCTCAACCGTTTCGGTCTTCACCTCGGATTCCGCATCGCTTGTTCGGACTATCCCATGGCTGGTAAAATCGTAGATCCACGCAAAGATCAAAGCGATTGGAAAACCAAGTAGGATTACCACAATGGCGAGTCGCTCGCCCCAGTTCGGTATTTCAAATGGCGGAAAAACCTGGGTGACGACCTGGATAAGCAGCCAGCCCACGACCGCGTACGTAACCGCGACGCTGTAAACTCTTCTTCGCTTCAGCTCGGCAAAAAACGTTTTCGGATTCACTGCTCGATCGACAAGACCAAGCCTCATCTTTGCGCACGATTGGCAATCGACAAGTCTGCGGTTTGATCGGAAGAACAGGGCGCTAGAACGCCTCTATGCCGTTTTCACGCGATGTCTGCTGAAAGCAGAAGTCCGACTGCGAAGAAATATTCGAACTCAGTGCGCTGCTTGCTCGAGGAGCTTTTGAAAACGCGGATCGCTCCGAATAGGGTCCCATTCCCAACGATGTTTGAGGTCGTTGATTGTGATGCTGTAATCGACGCTGTCCACTGCCCCTGGCGTTTTGAGCAGTCGCTCGATCAGCGGAAGCGCCAGATCCCTTTCACCAAGGCGAGCATAGATCAATGCGAGGTAGCAATTCACGATCACGCCGTCAACGGCGTCTTTGGATTCGGGCTTGAGTTCGACCGCGCGGCGGCCCTCTCGGATTGCATCGTCTTTGCGCCCCATAAACGCGTAGAGCCAGCCCAGATTCGCGTGGCGCATGGCGCTCAAAGGCGCCTCCTTGACGGCATCTTCAAAAACGGATTGCGCGTTCTGAAAATATTTTTGCGCTGCAACATTGTCGCCCTGGGCCAGGGCAATGCAGCCCTCAAAGAAACTCCGCGGCGTCGATCCCTCATTGGTATATGAGAGCTCTTTGGCGCTTGAGGCATCCATCGCGCGTCTGGCCGCTGCGTAATCTCGATCCAGCATTGCGACCTCCCATCGAACGGAGGTAACGCCGCCGTCAGGATCGACACCAGGAGGAACCTGGTTCAGCAGAGACTTCAACGAACCGGTCTCTCCTTTCCACCAAAAGTCGACGTAGCCGCTTTGAATCTTCGCAACGATCGATGCAGGCGCCATTGCGCGCAGTTGCTCTGCCCACCGGGCCGCTTCCCGCCAACGACGCATCGCCGTGTTTGTGAAGATAAGCTCGCGGACAGTGTTTGGATTTTGTGGATCGAGCTTCGCAACCTTTTCATAAGCTTGGAGCGCTTGCTCCCATTTGCCTTGTCGGCGTTCAATCGCCGCGATTAACCGCCCGACATCTCCATTGCTCGGCGATAAACGAGAGGCAATCTCAAATTGCTCGAGGGCACGGTCATAATCCTGGTCCATCCAGTATATGCACTGGCCGAGCGCAAAGTGGGCCTCCGCCAGATTCGGTTGGAGGCGAAGCGCAATCTCGGCTTCGGTGCGAGCTTTGGTTTTCCAATCCTGGGTTGGCTCATAATAATGGAATATCTCAGCGCAGACCGATGCAAGGCGCGCGTGGGCAAGGGCAAAATCCGGGTCGAGTGCGATTGCCTGCATGTAAAGTTGCTCGGCGGTCTTGTAATCCTCCAGCAGCGTGTCGGGATTTCTGGAGATTTGATTCGCCCGCAGATAAAACACATATGCATCCGGATTCTGCGTCGGCTTGGCTGTCACTCGCGCTTGTTCATCCGAACTCAGGGTAGCGCGCAAAGCGTCGGCGATTTCACTGGCCAACTCGCCTTGCAATCCCAGCGAATCAGCCAGGGTGCGGTCGTAACGGTTTGCCCAGATCTGCCGGGCGCTGTGCGCATCGACCAATTGCACGTTGACGACTACCCGGTCACCTTCCCGCCGCACGCTGCCCTCGAGGAGATTCGCCACGCCAAGGGTTTTGCCGATACGGCGCAGGTTCTGCGCTGCGGCATCGCGAAACTTCATCACAGACGAACGACTGATGACCCTCAGGTCTTTGATCTTTGCCAGGCTGGTAAGGATATCGTCCTGAATGCCGTCCGCGAAAAATGCGTTGTCTTTGTCCGGGCTAAAGTTTTGGAATGGCAAGACCGCGATGGTTTTCTCCGGCGCCAGCGACGTCAATGGTGCTTGCCGGGAGTAGAACCAAACGCTGAAGGCGATAGCGGCGATCAAAAGGGCGCCAGCCACGATCAAGACAGCTTTGCGTCGAAAGAACGATGGAGAACCACCTGCCGCCCGTGCGGCTTGCTCCGATTGCCATTGTTTAAACTTCTCCGGCAATTGCCCGTTCCCAACTTCATCCGAGTACAGATTCACTATGAAGATGGGGACGCTGTGCTTTACGGCGCACTCGCCCAGATTATGCAAGTAAGGACGCCAATGCCGCGACTGTGCCAGATCTTCGGCCACGCGCTTGGATAGCAGGATGTGGCCTGCATCGCCGCAATCCATTACCCGCTGTGCAATATTAATTCCTGCACCCGCAACATTTGCTCGACCATTTACATCCCGCACTTCATTGACCGGCCCGCTGTGAATGCCCATCCGAAGCTTCAGCTGAGGATGTTGCTTCAGTTTCTTACTGATCTCGGTCGCGCATTGCACGGGCGCCTCGGGACTATTGAAAAAAACCAGCGCCATGCCATCCCCGACCGGAAGACGAATGAGTTTATCTGCCGTTTCCGCAGCGCGAACTTGCTCGGTGTTGCGAACGATTTCACTTAGACGTTGCAGCTGCTCGCGCTGCTCGTCCAAAAGTAGCTTTGAGTAGCCGACCAAGTCCATAAACAGGACATAGCCGATCTTCAGCCGCACATCGGCCCCAGCGCTAGTGGACATATCGTTTCAGCCTGCCAACCAGTTTTTGAAATTCATAACCGCGCTATACGCACTTCTATTATGCATCACGGCGTTGCCCATGCTTCCACTAACGAATGCGTCAACATTGGCACGGCTGAAGTGTGGTCGGCCAAGACCAAGAGGTAAACGATGATATCAGCATCAACCGGGAGCACAACTAATCGCGATCCCAGTTGATGAGCTCGTCGGGAAAATCGAGCGTTGTCTTTATCGAGGCCTAATTCTAGAAAGCTGGTTTTTCTGTCAACTAACCCTAAAATCGACACAAACGATCGAGAAAGCCGAAACATGATAACACGCCGCCAGTCCTTGAAGCGCTTGCTTTTTGGCGCGGCGACGCTCGGCGCACCGATGATCAACCGAGGCTGGTTTCAGATCTTTGCCGAGAGCACGACCAAATACTCCGCCCGCGCCGTCGACTTGGTTCAGCGCAGCGCCGTAATAGACATGCTTAACCCTTTCACGCTGCTTGGAGTACTCGCTCCATTCAAGGGCGATAAGCGCCCGACCTGGTTCACGAATCCCGAGACATTTACTGCCGCTGATTTTCAGCGCTTCAAAGACTCCAGAATAGACGTGATGCACGTAGGAGTGGGAACCTCCGGACCAAATGCGTACGATCAGGTGATGTGGTTTATGGGGCTGTGGAATGGATTCATCGCACATCACGCAGAGCACTTCATGCGCGTGGACGACGCGCAAAGCATCGACGCCGCGAAGAGCTCCGGCAAAATCGGCATTATTCTAGGGCTACAAAACTCCGAGCATTTTCGAACCGCAGACGACGTCGATCGTTTCTACCAACTCGGGCAACGTGTATCGCTGCTCACCTATAACAGCCGTAACATGATCGGCAACGGAAGCACAGAGCGGCGCGACGATGGCATTAGTGATTTCGGCGTTACGATCATCGAACGTATGAACAAGATGCGAATGGCCGTCGACGTCGCGCATTGTGGCGACCGCACCACCCTTGAGGCGTTCGAAATTTCCAAGGCGCCCGTGCTCATCACTCACGCCAATTGCCGCGCACTTAATCCCGACCAACCGCGGTGCAAAACCGATGAAGCGATCCGCAAGATGGCAGCCAAAGAAGGAGTCATGGGTATCACAGGGGTCCGTAATTTCGTCTCTCCCAGGGAACCAACTACAGTAGAAAACGTGCTCGATCATTATGATCACGTTGCCAAGCTCGTCGGGATCGAACATGTAGGCGTAGGCAGCGATATCGATCTCGATGGCTACGACGCGCTCCCGGAGGATTACAAGAAATGGCTAAGGGGCCTCTACAAGTCCAGTTACGCCTTCCGCGACAAAATGGACACCGATGGTGTGAACCACTACAAGCGAATGTACGACATCACCGAAGGTCTCATTCGCCGAAGCTACTCGGACGCAGACATCGAACTAATCCTCGGCGGGAATTTTCGTAGAGTGCTGGGGCAAATCTGGAGCGCTTAAACCTGATCATTTGCCAGACGGCACTGGGCATTCTCGATAGTCGCTGCTAGATTGTTAAATGTCCTTTCAGCTCCAATCGAGCTACAAACCACGCGGCGACCAGGCACAGGCTATTGCCAAGCTGATCAAGTCCGTCGAAGCCGCCAACCGTCACCAGACACTGCTGGGTGTCACCGGTTCCGGCAAAACTTTCACGATCGCGAACGTGATCCAGGAATTAGACCGCCCTACCCTTGTCATTTCGCACAATAAAACCCTTGCCGCACAGCTGTACTCCGAGTTCAAGCAGTTCTTCCCGAAGAACGCTGTCGAGTATTTCGTCAGCTACTTCGATTACTACCAGCCGGAAGCTTATATCCCCCGTTCTGATACCTACATCGAGAAGGATTCCTCCAT
>DASTZJ010000355.1:0-3059 GCA_035764345.1 Candidatus Udaeobacter sp. | reverse complement strand
GAAAATTCTTTGCGAAGGTAGCGACTGAAGGCCGCTGACGCGCCAAGCAACTTTGCCCGGCTCAGCTGGCTATGATCGGTCCCGTCGATCACCGCCGTCGCGAATCGCCTGCGCTTCAGTCCGCGCACACATTCTTCAGCAAGGTGTCGGTCTAATGACGGACGGCGGCTGAAACACAATTCACCTAGCTTAAGCAACTCCTCGCGCACCGTTGCAGTGTCGGCAGAACCGGCTTTGAGCGGTCTGCCAAAGGCGATGGTCACCGGGTACGGGATGCGCTTTGGAAATTTGGTGAAAAATCGTCCGCCCTGGAACGAGAAGATCGAGCCCCAGAGTTGATCGAGCCAAACCGGAACGACCTGCGCATTAGCATGCCGCGCCATCAATTCGTAACCGCGTTGCAAGCGCAAAAGAACTCCCGTGCGTTCCAACTGGCCCTCAGGAAAAACACATACGATCTCGCCAGCTGCGATTTTTTCGGCAGCAGCGCGAACGGCAGCATGCGAATGGCGAACGTTGATTGGAATGCAACCCAACGCGCGCAGAATCGGGTGCAAAATCGCGTTATGATAATACTCCTGGTCGATGACATAGCGGATCGGGCGCGGGCACGCGAACTGAAGAACGAGGGCATCAACCCACGTGATGTGATTGGGCAAAAGTAGAAAGCCGCCCGGCGGGAGATTTTCCAGGCCCAGCGTAGTCACTCGATAAAAGAAACGCACCAGCGGGCGACCAAAAGAATAGAGCGCGCGTTCGGTACGGGACATGGAAGGTATCGTTTATCATTTACAATCGGCGCCTGGCAAACTGCAATCGGCAATTGCAATGCAACTCGTTGGAAAAAAAATGTTGAGCGGCGCCCGTGGCGCACTCTTTCTGCTCCTGGCTATCAATCTTTTCAACTACATCGACCGGCAAATTCTGGCCGCGCTCGAGCCCGATATTCGCGAAACTTTTTTTGCAGCGAGCGACGTGAACGCGATGACGAAGACTGGTCTGCTGGGCGACGCGTTTTTCGTCACTTACATGATCAGCGCCCCGATTCTCGGTTTGCTCGCCGATCGATTCTCCCGGTGGATTATTATCGGCTGTGCTGTGATTCTGTGGAGCCTGGCCAGCGGCGGCTCCGGTCTCGCGGCAACATTCGCGATTCTTTTTGCAACTCGAATTTGCGTTGGAATTGGCGAAGGCGGCTACGGACCCGCGGCGCCGACAATCTTGTCCGACCTTTTCCCGATCGAAAAGCGGGGTCGCATCATGGCGATTTTTTGCGCGGCGATTCCAGTCGGCAGCGCGCTCGGCTATGTGATCGGTGGATTGATTGGCGCTCACCTCGGCTGGCGCTGGGCATTTTATCTCGTTGCTCCGCCGGGTTTGTTGCTGGGCATGCTGTGTTTCTGGCAACGGGACCCGCGCGTCGCTGCGCATCAGCTAGTGCAGAAATCGCCGCGCCGCAGCATTGGCGATTATCTGAGATTGTTCCGCACGCGCTCCTATCTAATCAACTGCGTCGCGATAACATTGATGACTTTTGTACAGGGCGGTTTGGGCTTCTGGGTACCGGCGTATCTGCGTTATCGCAATCAAAGTCCCAGCGTAGGCATGACGATCTTTGGCTTGATCACCGTTGTCGCAGGCTTGGTCTCAACGCTTCTGGGAGGCGTTATCGCCGACAGACTGCGTTCGCGTTTCGCTGGTTCATACTTCTGGGTGTCGGGAATCGGAATGCTGATCGCGTGTCCCTTTTTCATCGTGACCCTTTACATTCCGTTTCCAGCGGCGTGGATCGCAATGTTCCTAGCGATCTTTTTCTTGTTTCTGAACACAGGTCCCTCAAACACGGCTCTTGCGAACGTTTCGCTACCAGCCGTGCGCGCGACGGCGTTTGCTGTAAACATTTTCGTCGTCCATGCGTTCGGCGATGTGCAAGCGTTCTGGCTTCTTGGATACATTGGCGGTCATACGAACATGCATGTGGCGTTTCTGTTTGTGTCCGGAATAATTCTCCTCTCCGGCGTGGCCTGGCTTATCGGTGTGAAATATCTTCCAGCAGACACAGCTGCAGTAGAAACGGCCGCGACCTGAACGACCGTCCAGTTTTTGGAATGTTTATGTCGATCTTGCGCTATTTGTTGATCTGCTTGTTGATGGTGCTTGGCGTTTACGCATACGCTGATGGTGTCCCGGACGATTGCACGCAGCTGATCGTGGGTATCGGGCCCACGTGGGATTCCATGCGCGGTGAGCTGCGACTGTTTGAACGAGCACGTGGCGGGGATTGGACGGCGGTGGCCGGACCATTTCCCGTGCTGTTCGGCAAAAGCGGTGTCGCCTGGGGCACCGGCTTAGCAGGGCAAAATGAACCGGGTCTTCGAAAGAAAGAGCGCGATGGTCGCGCGCCTGCCGGCGTTTTCGAGATCGGCCAGGTTTTCGGGTACGAAGCACATCTGCCTGCCGGCGGCGACTATCCATACCATCAGGTGACCGAGGCAGACATTTGGAGCGATGACCCGCGTTCGCCTAACTACAATCGGCATATTGTTATTGATCCGAAGAATCCGCCAGATAATTACACTCACGAGAAAATGCGCTCGGGTGATTTTGCTTATCATTGGCTCGTTGAGATTCGCCACAATTCCGACCCCCCGGTGCCGGGCGCAGGGAGCGCAATTTTTTTTCATATCCGCCGCGGCGTGAATCGCCCGACTACTGGCTGCACGACCATGGCGCAGGAAAATCTTGTAAAGCTCATCACCTGGCTGCGAGCGAAACGGCATCCCTGCTACGCATTATTGCCAGCCAACGAATACGATAAGAAATGGCGTTCCTGGAACCTGCCTTCTCCCGATGCGTTCAGTCGCAGCGGTTCTGCAAGTTTGCCTCGTTGATTGCTGAGATTGTTCAGTTAGTTTCGATTCATGCGAAGACGTCCTAATCCTAATTCGGAGGCGAACATTCGCCGCATCGACACAAAAGCGCGCGCGAAAAAACAGACGCATGGTTTTCAGGTCCACTTCCTTCGCGGAGATAAAATCGTAACCAAGATGTTTAGTGAC